>CAZVWH010000011.1:0-45019 GCA_964631175.1 uncultured Pirellulales bacterium
GGAAGATACATTATGGCAAAATGCTCATAGTCTTTTCGATTAATCAAAAAGACTATATGCCTAAAAAACAAACATCATTTCCTGTCGCATCAGCACAACCATTTTGGTTACACAAATTAAAGTAGACAGATAACTTAACGGATACACCTTGAAAAGAAATTGATATGCTTTTTTACTTCTGCAAATTAAAACGCAGCCTGGGGCTGAATCTTCCGCCTTTGTTTTCCATCGCGTAGAAAGAGGCATTTATAGCACCAAGGGGCCGAATAGCTAAGCCCAAGGTTTTCCCTTCAATCATGCGGTCAAGCACGGGCTTGGAGATTGTAATTAGTGTTTTGCTGTCACGCCCTTCGGCCACACCAATATCGATAATCATCTGAGAATTCAATACACTATCTATGGACTGTCCCCGGCACAGGCTATTGTAAGTGACAGTTTCCTGATTCCAGTTAGGCTCTCCGCCCAATATCTCGACAATTCTAATCTGTCCGAAATCCTTTATATCCTCAGCGCATCGCTGCACTGAATGGGTCGTCAACTCCAATAGGCCGAGCCCTGCCACCTGTCTTCCGGCAAATGCACTGAAATCCCAGCGCATAACTACAAATTGAGTTCCATTGACAGTCAACAGTTTCACCTTTTCTCTCTTCTCCTGGGCGAACCAATCGTTAAAATTCATATCAGGATATTGAACATCGATAATACAGTCCTGAACAACTTTGATTTTCTTCGTAAATGTATTCGGGTCTGGAATGGGCGGATGGTATGGCACCTGAACGCCTTTATCCGGCCCGGCTAGCTCTGCCACAGGTAAAGCCGCATTTACAATATCGACTTTCATGTAATCCACATCCACGCGGTATTTTCCCAATCCCCAATCCATAAGGGCGAGCTGTCCGAAGACCATGTCCCCCGGCTCAGCCTCGAAATTGTGCGTTGTCATACTGATTGTATGCCAGCTCGTTGTGTTGGGAATATCGAATTCCATAAGATGCGTATGGAAATCCACGGTCTTTTGGGTATTAAGACTCAGGTTTACCCGGCGAGGCGCATGACTAACACGGATTCGAGCTTCAATGCGAATCTCATAGCCTGGCTTCTTTAGTAAGCTCAAGTCGAAGTTGGACGAGACTCGCCGTTTGATAAGTGCCCACCAGATGTTTCGTTTATCCTTGGTAGCATCCACCAAAATCGAAGCGTAACCATCGCCCTGCTGTAAATCTATTGTTGCCTCTCCATCTCCCGTAAAAAACGCCCAGCCGTCTATGGCACGCGGGTCTTTGGTAATGGTTGTATCATTATGCACAGCATGGCTTACGCCAAAATCGTCGAGGAATTGCGCTGATGCGTTACTGTAGATTAGGAATATGAAAATTAGAAATATAATGCATTGTTTCATCCTGTCACACTTCATTCAATAATCCCTCTTTATTTTTTTCTGCTTCGGCGTATGCGGCGTTGTTTTTGTTTGCGAATTTTTTCCACCTTTAACGCCGCCGGACTTCTACTACCCAATTTCTCTTGTTCGAGCAGCTCACATAATCGCTTTCGCGCATAATACCGATTTAAGGCTTGCGAGCGTTCCCGCTGCATTTTCACTTCCAGCCCTGTTGGCAAATGCTTCAGATATACACAACTGGATGTTTTATTAACCCTTTGTCCGCCCGGCCCTGACGAGCGAATGAATGACTCCTGCATATCTTCCTCTCTTAACTCCAGCGCCGCCATTCTGGCCTCAAGCTCATCCTGCTTTTTCTTTGTTACGCCAAAATTCATTTTTCGGTATTCCTTCGCTATGTTTGTCACTAATTAATACAGCGAGACCCTCGACATAAAGTCGAGGGCTAAACTGATTTATGTTTTTTGAAATATACAATACGCGATTGCAAATCCTGCTTGGCATAACAAAAACGTTTGTCAAAACCCTTCGTCCATAATTTGCCGACAAATCCATTCGATTGCAGGGAAATCCTTGCCGCGTTTTTATAATGGCTGACAGCTTCTTCCATCGAGTATCCAACCACCTTTGCAACAAGATGGGCGTGGTCAGAGCAAACAGCAGCAGCTAATATTTCCTGTCCTAAAATCTTCGCTTCGTCAAGAATAGCCTTATGTACTACCTCGCACTGTTCACGCGTCAGAAAAATAACGAAATTTTTTAATCTCTGCGCGTTGGCGGTCCGTAGCGCCGGATTGTCATTTAAAATCTTTCCATTTGACACATAGCCCCTATCGTCGCCCTGAAGCCAGGTTCCATAAGTTGTCCACGTAAGCATGCATCCGAGCATTATTTTCATCCACTGTTAATGTTTAGCCCTCGGCTTTACGCCGAGGGTTTCCTTATGGCGCTATTGCTCTTTAGTAAATTGTAAATCGTCTCAATCAATCTGGCTTCGTTTTCCTGACCTTTGATCCCATTTCTCTGTGGCCTAAGGAGCGATTGGTCTTGTTTTCTCTTTATATATACGAATGTAGTCAATTTCGTATTTTGCTGGAAACTCCGTATTCGATGGATCGCCGCCTACCGTCCCGCCGATGGCGAGATTGGCGATTATGTAGTGCGGCTGACGAAACGGATTCTTTCCCTCCTTGTCTTTGTTAAACGTCTCACTGAGGTCAACCGCATTCAAGAGCTCATCGTCAACATAGAGCTTGATGCTATCCTCATCCCAGTCCATTCGCCATACGTGGAACTTCGCAGACCAATCGGGATCGTTAAAGTCGGTGATGGGCTTTTTAAGATCGTCCCACTTGGGCACCCATCGCTTCTCTGTCCCCCAGGCTGCGTTTGCTAAAAGCGTGCCCTGGTAATACTCCATAATGTCGATCTCGCCACAACTTGGCCACTGGCCTTGAACACCCAACGTCCAGAAGGCAGGCCACAGGCCGGGGCGGGTGTCGATTCGGCCTCGCATCTCGAAACGGCCGTACATCCAGCTATGCAGACGCCTGGTCGTCAGGCTTGCGGATGTATATTCAGCAAATTCTCTGTTTTGCTTCCAGTTGTCGCTATCGGTTTTGTAATTAGGATTTTCTTTGCGTTCTCGTCGGCCTTCGATAATAAGCAGGCCATTTTCGCATCGAGCGTTTTCCGGCTGATACCACTGAAGCTCGTTATTGCGGATGAAGCCGTTTTCGTATGTCCAATTATTTGGGTCCGGCTGTCCGTCTTTATCGAACTCATCCGACCAAACAAGCTCGTACTCATTTGATGACGTATTGCTATTTTCAAAGCTAAGCTGGTTGGGTAACTGTTGTGCTATGACTATCGAAGTCATCAGCAAAATTAAGCAGATAGTTTCTCGCACTTTTAAGTTATTCATACGTTTTCTCCTTTCTTCAACAAACACATATATTTTCTATTGCCTCCAACAAATATTTCTCTCGCTATACAATCAATGATCGCAAATTAGAATACACGCACGCAAGTCAAGAAGCAAGAAATAAGACTATCTAAAATATTGTGGGAGGGCTATTAAAAGGATACGATGTGCACTGAAATCCGTAGTAGTCCGTCAAATATGATTATGCTCTGTTGAAAACGCCATAACTGTCATTTCGAGCAAGCCGAAAGGCGAGTGGAGAAATCTATTTTAAACAGATTTCTCCACTTCGCCCCCTTGCTTTCTGCGAAAGCAGAAATGGGGGGCTTCGGTCGAAATGACCCGGCACCTTTTCAACAGAGCAATATGATTACTCAAACTGACCGTTTGTATTGCCATGCTGAGCCGGATGGTAAAGCATCCGGCTCAAGTAATCTTTTGTTTTATCCTAACCATCAATCGCAAGAAAAAAAACTCATACGTAAAGCGCGTAGCTCTCCGCAAGCACCGTAAGGCATCCCTTGCGGGAGAGTCCATAGGACTGCCACAGGTACGCGCTTTACGTATATTATTCGTTGGCTTGATCCTCCTGCTTTGCTTCGCTCAGAACTTCAGCTTGTTTCACAATGACATGCATCAATTGAGCCGGTTTCAAATTCTTATCTTAAGGCAATCCTCAAGAAAGCAGCAATCCGTATATATACATTGACCGTTCGACGTTCCGAAGCACGGTCTGTTCCCTTCGGCTATTTGAATAGCATGGATAATATCAACCTTTTTCATTTTCCCGGGTGTTATACCGAGAGCTTTAGCTTTTTGTTTTACTCCCGGCATCTTCAAACTTTTTTTCTCTTTGGTTTTTACCGATGGCATTTGCTTTTCTCCCTTATGTAGTATCGTGGATTTATACCCACATAGTTTTCATAATTTCCGGATAGTATGCACAATTTTTGTATATAATATTTCGGTCGTATTGATAGCCCTGCTTGAGAGCTTTTATATGAGCCGTTAAACAAAAAAAAGAGGCCCCAAAATTAGCGTTTCCTGCAAAGCTTTTTTCGGACTAAGACAGGTTATAAGAAGACTATAACTACAGCCACGGCCCTACTTTCATTGACAGACGCTCGTTCTTTAACTAATATTCGTATGATGAAAGCAAAAGAAAAACGAGAGACGATTAATATTCTCGGCATCGAGACCAGTTGTGATGAAACAGCCGCGGCAGTGGTGGCCGATGGACGAGTCGTTAAATCGTCCATCGTAGCTTCGCAAACCAAGCTGCACGAAAAATATGGTGGCGTTGTCCCCGAAATAGCATCGCGCGCCCATATTGAAAAAATATATCCGGTCATAACCGAGGCGATGGAGCAAGCCGGTGTTGGCAAGGATGATATTGACGCAATTGCTGTTGCCAATCAGCCTGGCCTTACCATCGCATTGATCATCGGAGTCACCGCTGCCAAGACTCTCAGCCTCACCTGGGACAAGCCGTTAATAGCAATCAATCATTTGCACGCCCATTTGCAGTCAGCCATGTTAGACGAAAGAAATTTGCAGCACCGTCAGGTGTCCTGCGGGCTTCCTGCTGTTGCTCTTATCGTATCCGGGGGACATACTTGCCTTTATGATTACCATTCGCCCTTGGAACCAAGGCTCTTGGGTTCTACTATCGACGATGCTGCCGGCGAGGCCTTCGATAAGGTTGCAAACATCCTTAGACTACCCTACCCCGGCGGGCCAAGTATCGAAGAAATAGCGAAGAACGGAAATTTAAACGCGATCAAGTTCCCACGCTCAATGCTCGGACGAGATTCGCTGGATTTCTCCTTCAGCGGCATTAAAACAGCCGTGCTGTACTACTGCCGTGGCCAGGATATGAAAGGCGAAGACAAGGTCGATTCGATGAGCGAGCAGGAAATAGCCGATATCGCAGCTTCATTTCAGGCAGCGATTATAGATGTACTTGTGAAAAAGACGCAGCGGGCAGCTAAAAAAATCGATGCGAAAACTATTCTACTGGGCGGCGGTGTGGCTGCCAACAGCCATCTGCGAGACGCACTACAAAAGATGTGTGACAACACTATCCCGCCCGAAAAGTTGCTCGTTGCGCCAAAACAATATTGCACGGATAACGCGGTTATGGTAGCCTCTTTAGGTTATCATAAATTTAAGGCCAAGCTCTTTGCGGATTTAACCCTTGAGCCAAAAGCAAGTGGATGAATGAGGGACGAAAGACGATGGATGAAGGACGAAAGAAAACAGAGCCGCGAAAGCCTGCCCTGAGCGTAGTCGAATGGGTGAGGGAGCGGTAAAACAACAAAAAAGTAACGAGAGACGAGATATTCAGGCTGAACAGTTAAAAAAACTATTAAGGCAGGTCAAAAACGGCAAAATAGATATTGACGAGGCGATGGAGAAGCTTCGCCATTTACCGTTTGAGGATTTGGGCTTTGCCCGTGTTGACCACCATCGGCCAATCCGGCAGGGCTTTCCGGAGGTCATCTACTGTCCCGGCAAAACCACCGAGCAGATAATCAAAATCTTTGAAAGCCTCGCTACAAAAGGCAATAACGTCTTAGCTACCAGAGCCGAGCCGAACATTTTTGAAGCACTTGTTGAAACAAAGAAATTTCCGAAAGCTCGCTACGAAAAATTAGCCAGGGCAATTGTGCTCGAGCAGAAAAAGCTTCATGTTTCTAAAAATATCCTGCCGATAGTGACAGCCGGTACTTCTGATTTGCCGGTGGCATCTGAAGCGAAAGTCACCGCAGAGATTATGGGCCAACGGACAGAAATCATCGCCGATGTTGGCGTTGCAGGCCTGCATAGATTGCTCGGACATCTGCCAAAACTACAAAAGGCCAACGTCATTATCGTGATAGCCGGTATGGAAGGTGCATTAGCCAGTGTTGTTGGCGGCTTGGTTAGTTGCCCGGTAATCGCTGTGCCGACAAGTGTCGGCTACGGCTCGAGCTTCGAGGGACTGTCGGCGCTTTTGACCATGCTTAATAGCTGTGCCTCCGGCGTCACCGTGGTCAACATCGACAATGGTTTTTCCGCAGCGGTGACGGCGACTTTAATCAACAGAAAAATAGAAGCGAATCAAAAGAATATGGCGTAAATAAAAAATAGATCCTCATTCTGTCATTTCGAGCGAAGCGCAGCGGAGTCGAGAAATCTGCTTTTTAATAGATTTCTCCGCTTCGGGTTGCTTCGCAGCCCTACGGTCGAAATGACAAACACGCCACAATTCAAACTCAAAACCAAAGACTAACTACCTGCCGGGGGATAGGTGCGATATTATCCCTTCCTCACATCGTGCTGCGGCAGGCCGCGCTCTGACGAGTTTTGGCAAAGCCACCGGAAAATGATGTGAGCAGTTGCTGCCGTCGACTGCAAATGTTAATTAGCATCACGTACTCACCGCGACTTTTTGCGATCGTTTTGCCAGTTCCTCGCGAACAAAATTATAGTTTCCAATAGATTCCGAAGACTTTGAGCGTTTGCAATTGGCTGCGGCAAATACCGCCGATACTTATCTCGATGTTCTACAATCAACGAAGCAACAGGTACGGATTGACCTAGAATTAACTCTGGAAGACCGACAAATATACCTCCCCACATGTGGAGAGCAAACAAACCGACTGCCTCGGCTGGTGGAAGATGTTCGCCACGATTTGCCCGTGCTGCTGCATCACTATTTACGGGTTCAACATAGTCGATGAGCGAGTGAGCTACTGACCTACATGTGGGAATCCAATACCTCTTGCACCAACGCTCAAGAAAAAGTTCCTGGAATTGTTTCCAATTGAGGAGGTGAATATTCGTGTGCTGAATCACATTGTACGCACCTTTCTGAAAGCCACGAGCCGAGATAAAGAGTCCAAAATGAGCACCACTATCAGCCATAATCGTCCGGAAGGTTTGTACTTCAGCTTGCGGCACATTGGAAGCCCACCGCTTGCATTCACACAAATAGATGGCCGGGGGAGTCGTCTTTGGATCTTTTGCGTAAACATCGATTTCGACAGTCCCTCGTGCTGTCTTCAATGGTCGAGCAACCTCTACAACGAAACCAGATTCTTGGAGAATCGACGCAACTCTCTGTTGAAGGTCACGCCAATCGGTTCTTGGTTCTCCCTCGATTAGCATTGATTTGTTTATGCCTAACATTGATTAGATTGAACAACATAAGATGCGGAGCTTTGATTTCCTGCCCAGATAAAACGCTTGCGGAACAACCATCATTATAAACCTTACGACCCGCTTCACCGACCGTGTACGGGTTAATTCGCGTGGCGCATCTCGGCCTTGGCAATGCCGACCAGAGACCTCAACGCATCATTCACCGATTGTTCATCGGGGAAATACTTGGCAACATCCGGGGAGAGCAGGACTAAGTTCGTTCCCTGTTGAAACCGCTTGGCATACTTGCCTCGCACACCACCTTTGAGTTTGGCCAGATCGTATTCCGGCCGCAAATCATCGGCCATTTCTCTTTTATTCGCCTTCTTCATAATATCTTCGTTTCCGGCGTCTTGCGATGCCTCGATAGCGATGCCTTCTTGTCCGCAGGACTTTCTCATAGTTGTCAATCAGGAAGACACCAAGAGGTTCTTTGTCACCCGGGAGTTTGACTTTGCATCGCAGTCTCGGACGGAGCTTGAGAGACCGAAGAACAGGACGTGCACAGGCGAGAGCCTGTTGCGTGACACCAAGTTCGTTTGCCTTGAACTTCTTCTCAACTTTGAATACTTGGTTGACTGCTGCTGAGATTGGGATGTTCGTGCCAGAGTAATCGACCTCTCCCGCGTGGATGATGGTCTTGGCTTCAAGTCTAAACTGCTTGAGTTCAGAGCGGGATAGATCGAGTTCCATTCCCCACATACCATCTCGACCGTCGAGCCATGAGTGCATGGTTTGCCACCAGTTGTAGGCATCGCCAAATGACGAGAACAGTATCAAGACCGCATCTCCCACCTCTCGGAGGAAGAGATGGTAGTTTGTAGTCTCGATATGGCCCATTGCATCCACGCAAGTGAGGATGAAAGTCTCGATACGTTTCTTGCTGATTTCATTACCGAGAACGATTGATGCTTCGGTGGACCGGCACAGGTCAGAAAGAACGGTATAGTACAAGCCTGGGCGGAAAACATGGTTCTGCTCCATTTCCCGAACGTGGAGAAGTGCAGCGAGGGCTTCAAGACGAGCGTAGTGCGGTATGTGATCAAACGTCCCGGGTTCGAAACCAAGGAAGTCATCCACATCGGCCGCTGAGCCACCCATCATGACCTCAAACTCGTCTTCTGCTGTTTTCTCTGAATTCATT
Organism: uncultured Pirellulales bacterium; assembly: GCA_964631175.1. Taxonomy (GTDB): domain Bacteria; phylum Planctomycetota; class Phycisphaerae; order Sedimentisphaerales; family Anaerobacaceae; genus CAZVWH01. The sequence goes on from CAZVWH010000011.1 coordinate 8,653, forward strand.
TGTGGATCTCAACTTATGTTTATATGGTTTCCAGATAAACCCGCTTTCGGGACTTTTTCCTGATAATACTCCAATGCTACTCTGCCCCCGCTCTTGCTTCGCAAGAAGCTGCGGGGGCTACGAAGCACGAACTGCAATACTTCCTAAGTTCGTCTTATTTGATTATTATATACCTTCCAAGTTAGCACAGCACCATTTGGAAAAAAGCTTATATAGCTGAAAGCTTATCATTAAGAAAAGATGAAATCTGAGCAATGAATTTTTTGGCTTCGACGATGTAATCTGAAATCAATTCTTCTTCAGGTACGAGCAGGTCAACATAATCAAATTTTTGTCGGTATTCAAATACAGTGTTAAAAAGTTTACCAAATTCTTTGGGGAAAACCCCGGATTTAATAAACTCCTTATTGAAATATCCCTTTACTTGCCCATGCTTTGAAAAAGCTTTTTCATTAAGAACGAGTAATGCCTGAACCGAATAGAACATTGAATAATAAACCCTATTCATTGCAGGTATGAATAGTCTATTCTCAAACAATAATTGAGCCGCTTTTATGGACTCATTTGCTCGATCTAATCGGTATTTTACAAGAGCTTGTTTTTCTTCCTTATTCAAATCGCGATACCCTCTTTCTGAATGTTCTGGTAAATCGGGATATTATTACTAAAATTTTGCGGAAGAACTATAACATCGATAACACAATCGTATTCTAACTCTAAATCGTATGCAATATTAAACAAGTCTTCTTCAATGTTTCTATCCACTCTCGGTAGTCTTACCATTAAATCGATATCGGATGTTTTTGAATAATCTCCACGTGCGAAAGAGCCAAACAATTTCATCTCAATTATGTTATATTTACCTTCGACGGCTTGTCTGAATTGCTTTGTAATTGCTTCTACTTTATCTTTATATGTCATTTTTATTTATTATCTCCATCTCAATACAATATCTTTTGATTTAGGTAATTATATACCTTCCGAACCCCTCATCAAGATTTTTTGAAATTCCTGGGAAAATATCAGCGTATCTGCACGGGAAAATAACCTAACCAGAATATATAGTCCGTCAAAAGCGGAAATCGAACCATCCCTTGTCACCTCGACCGAAGCCCGAAGGGCGCAGTGGAGAGGTCTGCCTTCAAAGCAGATTTCTCCGCTTCGGCCCACCAAAGGTGTGCTTTCGGTCGAAATGACACGTAGTTTCTGCAAGACCCGCTTCAAATTCTATCCACAATCTTGATGTGCACCCAAGCTTAACAAATTCCCACACTCGATATTGACTATATCCTGCATTATTTGTAATATTATGCACAGCATGCCTGCCGTTGGGCATCCCTGACGGGATTACGGCACTGAACGAAATGAACTCGTGCTATGTAGCGAACTTTCTTCGCCCTGCGTAGCGGGCTTCGCAGAGTAGGATTTGTATGCAGATAATAAAATCGATACCGAAACTAAAACCACGTCCTGTGGAAGCCCATAAGGGCGATTTTGGTAAGGTACTCATCATTGCCGGCAGCGTTGGTATGAGCGGGGCTGCCGCCCTTGCCGGCAGAGCTGCGCTGCGGGCCGGCGCAGGTCTTGTGCGAGTTGCAACGGCTGAAAGTGCCCTGCCAATAATCGCATCAATAGAGCCTTCCTATACGACTATCCTGCTGGCAGAAGATAGTTCCGGCCGGATATCTTCTAACGCAATCAATACTATCCTTACCGAGATAAGCGAAAATGATGCCGTTGCCTTTGGCCCAGGTATCGGCATCAGTCTGAAACTGCGGTCGGTGGTTCAAACATTGATTGAGCAGGAACAGTTACGCCTGGTTATAGACGGTGATGGGCTAAATAACCTGAGCAAGCTAAAAGATTGGCCGAGTAAACTAAAAGCAAAGGTGATTTTAACACCTCATCCCGGCGAGATGAAAAGATTATGGTCGGGACTTTTTAGAGACCAAATGCCATCAGAGCGTCAGCAGCAGGCGGCACAACTTGCAAAGCACACCGGAACAGTTGTGGTCTTAAAAGGTGCAGGGACGGTCGTAACCGATGGCCAGAAAGTTTATGTAAATAAAACTGGCAATCCCGGCATGGCTACAGCCGGTTCAGGTGATGTTTTAACCGGCGTAATAACCGCGCTTATAGGCCAGGGCTTGAGTAATTTTGACGCCGCGGTTCTGGGCGTTTATATACACGGCTTAGCCGGTGACATCGCAGCGGAAAAAATCGGTCAGGTCAGCCTGATGGCCACCGATATAGCACAAGCATTAAGTGATGCTCTTATGAGAAGCGTATGATGTCGGCGTGCCGGACTTCGGAGAGCTCAGTCGAGCCACGACGGTTACAATAAGAATTTAATTTTAGGTTCGCTTTTTTTTACAATACAGGTACAAAAAAAATTTCAGAAAGCTGAATCATAACAAATGAATACAAAGATTTTTTTGATAAGTTTAAAAAAGACTCAGCAAAGATGAAAGAGCAGGTACCTGATACCGTCAACGGTTTTGGGGCAATGTTCAGCAAAATTATGAAGGCCGGAGCGCTGTCTGCCAAAGAAAAAGAGTTTGTTGTTCTGGGTATCGGCGTAGCGCTACGGTGTGAGCCTTGTATCAGACTGCATGTGCAGAAATGTCTCGATGCCGGTGCTACCAAAGAGCAGAATCTTGATGCTGCATCGGTGGCAGTAATGATGGGCGGCGGCCCCGCTTATACACATATTCCAATAGTTATGGAGGCTCTTGAGGCACTGCAAGGCTAAGGCTGGAATTGTCTGCAAACAGTACAGTAAAACCACCTAAAATTGAATTTCGTTGCAGGAAGCTACCTTGGGGCTATAATCGTTTCCGTTCTTGTAGTTGTAAATCATTATACCGGTTTTAAAACAAGGAAGTTGAAGGGAATTACAATGGAGCTGAATTTTTTAGATGTATTTGTTTTTCTCGGATTCGTCGTTGCTGTAATCACAATTGGTCTGTTGAAAAGCCGGCACGAGAAGACCAGTGAAGATTATTTCCTTGCAGGTCGTGGTCTGAAATGGTGGTTGATAGGATTCTCACTAATCGCGGCTAACATCTCATCAGAACAATTGGTGGGCATGAGCGGCAACGCTGCAAGCCATGTTGGCTTGGCTATTGCCAGCTATGAGTGGATGGCAGCAATAACACTGGTGGTTGTAGCGTTCGCCTTTCTGCCTTACTTCCTGCGGGCCGGTATCTATACAATGCCTGAATTTCTGGAAGTGCGCTACAATGCAACCGCGAGGACAATCATGGCTGTAGCAACGCTTTTCATATATATGATTCTACTGGGCTCGGTGACGTATGCCGGGGCGCTGACGGTCAACACTATGGCCGGTAAAATGGGCTACGACGTATCCATCGCGAAGGCGGCCCTGGTGATTGGCTTCATTGCGATGGTGTACGTGACAGCCGGTGGATTGAAGGCGTGTGCCTGGGCTGATTTGATCCAGGGAAGCTCATTAATCCTCGGTGGAGCAATTGTGATGATCTTCGCGTTTAAGAAGCTTGGCGTCTCTACGGATGAGCTTGCCTTTGTGGAGAACGTCAAAACAGGTGCTGTCGGATTAAAGACCTTTGCTCAGGATACTGGAGCCATAGACCGTTTCTGGGAACTGAATAAGGTGCGCATGAATATGTTCCTGCCGGCGGATGATAAGGTGCTGCCTTGGACAGCCCTTCTCCTTGGCCTGTGGATACCGAATTTCTACTACTGGGGACTAAACCAGTACATCACCCAGCGCACACTGGCATCAGAGTCACTGTCAGAGGGACAGAAGGGTATTGTATTCTCGGCATTCATGAAGCTGCTGATTCCGTTTGTCGTGGTGATTCCTGGTATCATAGCTTTCAATCTTTTCTCGAAAGACATGCAGAATCAGTCGGTCGGCGATAATGCCCCGGTTATCGCCAAGTACATGATGGCCAATAAAAATACGCAATTGGTCGAGGTCGTGCAGGCACCGAGCGAAGAGACTATCTCGAACTGGCCCCGAGATAAATTCATGATTGCCGTCTATCCGGACGATAGCGAGCTAAAGTCCATCAAGACGCAGAATCCATTCGTTCTTCCTCTAACGCAGGGTACACTCGATAAGCTGGAGGTGACCAAGTACACGGTCTTTGAATCGGACGATAAGTCATGGAAAGCTGTGTTCCCTAAGCTGGCAGTAGAATTGAAGGCATATAACAAATCAGTGATGGATGCCGCTCAGGCGGCCAAAGCCAGCATCAAAAGCGAAAAGTTTATTGCCTATAAGTATGATACAGCTCTGGGACAGTTGCTAAGCAGTGTTCTGCCTCAAAAGACAGGCCTGGTTGGTTTTGTTTTGGCGGCATTACTGGGGGCGATTGTCAGTTCACTGGCGGCGATGTTGAACGCAGCATCCACAATTTTCACGATGGATATTTTCAAAAAGTATATCAATCCACAGGCAGGGCAAAAAACTGTTGTACTGCTTGGGCGGATATGCGTTGTTGTGTTCGCTGTTATCGCAGTGTTCCTGGCACCACAATTAGGCAATCCAAAAATCAGGAATAGCATCTTCACCATAATTCAGGAGAGTCAGGGACTGATATCACCTGGGATCCTGGCGGTATTTGCGTTTGGTCTGGTTGTACGCAAAGCCCCGCCGATCGCCGGTGTGATTGGGTTGCTGACCAATATCATTTCGTACGGCGGCATGTACATGCTCGGCCGGTACAAGATCGGACCGGAGATTCAGTTTCTTAACCGGATGGCAATTTGTTTCGGGCTGTGCCTTCTTGTCATGGCTATTATCACCGTAGTTAAGCCTCTGGCTAAGCCTATTGAGTTCAGGCAAAGATCAAATCTCAACCTCCGTTCCTCAAACGGAGCTAAGGTGGCTGGCATCGTGGTAGTGGTCCTCACACTGATTTTGTATGTTTTGTTTAGCCCAATTGGTTTGGCAAAGTAGGAAGCATAATTGTGAATATATCTAATGACCAACAAGCTTTTGATGTACTAAAACGACTGGCTGCAGACAATGGTCTGGATGTGTCCGGTGGCAAAATTCGACGAACATCCAGTCGATTCTGCCTCGGCGTTGAGCACGGCGATTACAACGGTACAGAGCTGTTTGGAGTAGGAACAGATAGATTCATCTGGCTTGCATATAAGCCGAACGGAACCGACAAGGTAAAGCTCTTTAGCGGCAACTTTCCTAACGATGGTGTAATCGAGTTTAAAATCGGAGATGTCCCTAAGCCAAAGTCGCCTGATATAGCGGATACATGGGGACGATTTCCCTACGGAGTCGATTTTATCCTTGCTCGGCAAGGTTACAAAATCAAACAGGGAATAGATGGAGCTCTTTACGGCAACATCCCAGGCGGAGGAATGAGCCGGTCGGCTTCGCTAAGTCTCAACCTGATTTTGTCAATGTTCGATGCCAATGATATTGAAATAGAGGATGACAAAAAAATTGAAATCGTTGACCTGGCCCAGGCGGTGGAAAACGACTACATCGGCTCACCTTGCGGCAAGCTCGACCAAACCATGATATTGTTCGCTCGTGAGGGAAGGGGCACGTACTATAATCCAAAAGATCGCTCGATTGAATATGTTCCGATCGGTAAAGGCGCAACTGATTTCCGAATTGTTGTTCTCGACACCGGCACCGACAGGCCGGGCCTGGAGAAATCAACGTACGCTATCCGAAGGGCGGAATGTGAGCAGCTTGTCGCGCTGCTGCAAAAGACAGGTTTTAAAGTTTCCTGCCTTGCGGACGTCAAAGATGATGCAACTTACAAAAAGATTATGGATAGGTTCGGCAAGGAAAAGCCTGCCCTTTGTGACCGTTTAAAGTACATTTATGGCGCACAGAAGCGCTTTTACGAAATGCTTGATGCCTGGAAGCAAGGCGACATCGAAACGGTCGGTCGGATATTCAGACAAGATGGCATCGGCCTGCGGGACGACTATAAAATATCCGGGCCGGAGCTTGAAACTATGTGTGACATCGCCAGGTCAGCGCCGGGCGTCTTAGGCGAGCGAATGTTGGGTGGCGGAGATAAGGGTGCATCAGGCGCGCTGGTTAAAGCTGAAGATATCGATTCACTTAAAAAGACCGTTGACACGGCTTATCCACGCAGCCGGCCCGATTTTACAGATAAATACGCTATGCATATTTGTAAAGTAGTAGATGGTGTCACGGTATTCGATGGGCTTCTCTGATATTCGCTCTTACGACGGTTTATGATGGGCAATATTTTACATGACTGATTTAAGAACAAGCTCATCTTTTAGTCCCCACGAAGCGGGAAATCCCGGACATAGAGGCAGCTTCAACGCCCTTATACTATCGAATAGGCAGATAGGCGAGCATTTTTATAAGCTTCGGCTGGAATTTACTGAGCTCGGTGCGGAGGCGTTTAAGAGGTTTAGACCCGGACAATTCGCTCAGTTTGACCTTTCTACTGCCGCGCTACCAATCCCTAAAAATATACCCGAAGACTTATCTGATGTATCCGGTCGGCAAATACTACTCCGCAGGCCCTTTAGCTTCACAGAGACAAAAGTGCATAAAAATAAAACTGTCGCTGAGCTTTTATATTGTGTTGTCGGGCCGGCAACTTTGCGAATGACGAGCTTAGCAGCCGGCGATTCGCTCAGCGTAATTGGGCCTTTGGGTAACGGCTTTACCGTACCGCAGAGCAAAAAAACAGCTATTTTAGTTGCCGGAGGAACAGGGACACCACCGATACAATACTTAGCAAAGGTTCTCGCTGCTGAGCATTCCGACATCGAAGCTATAGCGTTTGCCGGGGCTAAAACGGCAAAAGAGCTGCCCTTTGAGGGCAGATTGGATGAAATTTCGCAGCAATTAGGATTTTCAATACCAGAATTTGCCAAGCACGGCATAAAATCACAATTGGCAACAGACGACGGCTCAGCCGGCTTTGCCGGATTTGTAACCGATTGCGTTTCACAATGGCTGGATGAGCACAATCCCGCAAGAGAAAGCACCATTATCTACGGCTGTGGACCGGAAGCCATGCTGGCAAAGGTAGCCGAGATTGCCAACAGCAAAACAATAGATTGTCAAATCAGTATGGAACGGCGGATGGCCTGCGGTATTGGCGTCTGCCAGAGCTGCGCCGTTGAGTGCAGATTGCCAGGCTCAAACGAGACAATCTATAAGCTGTGCTGCGAAGATGGACCAGTATTCGATAGCAGAGAAGTAGTATTCAATAAATAGTTGTCAGTAAAAAGTATCTTTGACAACCTAAGGCATTATATGGAGGTCAAAGTGTTAAAGATCAGAATCGCTGACTCTTTTATAAACAATAAGACCTTAGGAGTTAATATCATATTGACTGTTGTATATTTGTTAGGAATCAGTCTATCCTGGTATGGCTTAAGGGTGCAGTGAAATTTTGGTTATGATAGAATCAATCAATACATCTGTAGATTTAACAGAGATCGACGTCCGCAGAGTTGTGTGGTTGAATGCAGAGTTAGCAGTTTAACTGAAACTGTTTACAATCTATGGTAACTGAGTGGAACGGTGTTTAATGCGAGAGAGGTTGTATTTAAAAACGTAGCCCTAATCAGCTTCGAGGGCGCGCTGGGCTACCAAATACCCCGCGCTTGTGTATCATGGAATCGTTGACTAATATAGAATTAGACGAGCCAAAATAGGAGTGTTTTTTGATGGAAATTTTTGAAAAGAATGGCCGTAAAATAATATATGGTGATGCTATTGAGACGCTTCAAAATCAAATAGAAGACAGCTCTATAGATTTGATATTTGCTGACCCCCCTTATAACATTGGCAAGAATTTTAACGGTTTAATTGACAAGTGGAAATCGGAAGAGGAATATCTCAAGTGGAGCTATCAGTGGCTTGATTTATGTATTAGAAAGCTAAAACCTAATGGCAGTTTTTATGTCATGACCTCAACTCAAAACATGCCTTATTTCGATATCTACCTCCGTAAGCGTATAACTGTTCTTTCACGAATTGTATGGTATTACGATAGTTCGGCTGTTCAGGCAAAAAGATATTATGGTTCCTTATACGAGCCTATTCTTTTTTGTGTAAAAGACAAAAATAACTATGTATTCAATTCGGATGAAATTCTTGTAGAAGCAAAAACAGGATCTGTAAGAAAGCTTGTTGACTACCGTAAGCCTATCCCTAAAGTGTACAATTCAAAAAAAGTCCCCGGCAATGTATGGGAAATTCCCAGAGTTCGATATAGGATGGAAGAATACGAAAATCATCCCTCTCAAAAACCTGTAGCATTGCTCGAAAGAATTATAAAGGCAAGCAGTAATGAAGGTGACATTGTTCTGGATCCATTCTCCGGGACTTTTACAACTTCCTTTGCAGCAAAGCAGAACAAAAGAAAGTCAATCGGCATAGAGATACAGGAAGAATATGTAAAGGTAGGATTACGAAGGCTTCAAATAACAACAGAATATAAAGGTCAACCATTACATAAGGAACGCCGCTCGTTTGAGTCTCATGTACATCAGGAACAAAAAGTGCTGGAGTTTGCAGAAAGCTAAAAATGGAACATGAGTTCACTAAGAAAATTAAGAGTATCCTTGAGGTCAATTTCGGTGGGTTGTCTGACAAGGTTTTTTCTGAAAGTCAAATCATTCAGTATTTGAACATTAAAACGAAGTCTGCAAGCAAAGGGTCAAAATCGCGTGGTAGCTTTGCAAATCTGTACGCGATATATGTTTTGGTTGAAGATTACATATCGAAAGGTTTTCATAAAGGCGGAGATTATTCGGAATACGATGGCGCCATTTTTACAAATCTCTTCAGGAGACAACGGGAATTGCCCTTTGGACAAAAACTTCAGAATCATGCTTTGAACCATAGGATGAATGAGGAGTTCAAAAAGTATTTTCCTGTTTGCGATTATATCCCTATTCTAAGAAGTCCGGAAACTAATAGATATTGGTTTAACGAAAATCTACTAAAGGTTAAAATTGAAGGAAAAGAGCACAACCTTGCAGAAGTGTTAATCCAGATTATCGATAGCTACGTGGAGGCTAAGAAAAGTGCTTTTGAAAAGTTTATACGTTTCTGCGAAAGTTCTCAAAGCTTAAACAAAAAAGATCTGATTACCTTCATTGCCGGTTTAGTGGAACCGACCGTTGACGCTCGTGTATTTGAAATAGTAAGTTACAGTATATTGAAATATTATTATCATAATCAAAATATTTACTGGGGATTTGAGATTGACAAAATTCAAGAGGACAATATTAAACTTTTCAAAACTGGCCGTACCAATGCAAATGATGGAGGAATTGACTTTGTTATGAAACCGCTTGGGCGGTTCTTCCAAGTGACCGAGACTGTTGATGTAAACAAATATTTTCTTGACATCGATAAAATCGAAAAATATCCAATAACGTTTGTGATAAAATCATCAGAATCGGTTCCAATCTTAAAGGACAAGATACAAAAGCAAGCTGAGAGGCAATATTCAGTAAAAAAGATTGTCTCACGCTATATGGCCTGCATCGAGGAGATAATTAATATACCGATCCTTCTCGATAGGTTTCGCGAGGCGGTTAATCAGAACTATCTAGAAGATATTTTGGCCGAAATTATTCAGCAAAGTAAAGTGGAATTCAGTTACGAAGACGATTACGACATAAGCGATTATGAGGAATTTAACATCCTCGAATGAAATAGCATTTTATGATACAATTTGGGTTAACTTTAATTGAACAAAAACATAGACACTTCGGTAGATTTTGCGGGGATTCGGTTGGCGAATCCGGTCTTTACTGCGTCGGGGACGTGTGGGTATGCCGATGAACTGGCTGATTTTTTGGATATAAATCAGCTCGGCGGATTTATCACCAAAAGTATCACCGTAAAGCCGAGAAAAGGCCATGCCACGCCCAGGATTGTTGAAACCGATGCAGGAATGCTCAACGCAATCGGATTGGCTAACGTCGGACTTGATAAATTCATCGAAGAGAAATTACCTATCCTTGAAAAGCTAAGCGTGCCGGTGTTTGTGAACGTAGCCGGTGAGACTATCAGCGAATATGTCACTGTAGCGCAGCGCCTGGCTACAGAGTCGGCTATAGCCGGCTTTGAGCTAAACATTAGCTGTCCTAACGTCGAGCGAGGCGGAATCACATTCGGAACCGACCCGGCTCAAGTGACAGAAATTACTTCCGCAGTCAAAAAAGCTGTTAACGAAAAGGTCTTAATGGTCAAGCTGTCCCCTACCGTTACCGACATCAGCGTAATTGCACGAGCGGCCGTTGAGGCCGGCGCGGATGCACTCAGTTTGATAAACACCTTTACCGCGATGGTTATAGATGTTGAAGCACGCAAGCCGGTTCTTGCTAATAAGACCGGCGGTCTGTCAGGCCCGGCAATAAAGCCGATAGCGGTCTATTTAATTAATAAAGTATATAATGAGGTCACCAAAGACCGCGGAATACCAATCCTTGGTATGGGCGGAATCAGGACCGCTTCCGATGCTATTGAATTTATCGTTGCGGGCGCTTCTGCCGTTGCCGTCGGCACAGCAACTTTTCTCGAGCCTGGATGTGCGGTAAAAATCATTGAAGGTATAAAAAAATACTGTGCTCGCAAAGGCGTCGCGAGCGTTAAAGAGCTGGTCGGCTCGCTTAAAGACTGGTAATTGGTAACCGGCAATTGGTTGAATAATCACAAATTTTCAAACGTCTTGAGCAGCCAAGGCAATCAGACCACTACCACCCATCATTTCAGAAAAACAAAAATCAAGGACATGATTTCTCAAACTCACTTGACCAATCCCACTTACACCATTGTTCTGTTTGTTTCTTGAATTCATTCAATTGGGCAAGCAGACCTGGTATATTTTCCTGTGATACTAACGGTTTATCTAAATTCTCCAAAACATCCTGTATATTTCCTGCTAAAAAACTCATCCTACCGTCAAAGAATATATTCTGTGCTATGAAGTTTGCTGTTTTGCATATTATTTCGTGAGCCTTAGAAATTTTGCGCAATGTAATTTTCATATCTTTCAAATCCTTTCCGTCTCTACTTTTATTAGTAGCAGCATGTGCAACAAATTTATTCCGATATTTTTTTATATCCTTTAGCTCAACAGTCTCAAGCCGTTTCTCAATCCAATCAATTACACACTTTCTAATCATGTCTGAAGGTTGCCTCTGACTCCCAGACGGAATATTAGCCAAAAGATCCATCTGTTTATGCATCAATTCTGCAAATGCGTATGATTGGTTAAAGGTCCCCGAACCTGATATTGTCAAACTATTTTCGTAATCATACGGAAGGTTTAGAGAATCTAATATATCCTTGCGTGTAAGGCAAAGGCAATTTTCCTTAATATCACTTACTAAACGTCTTAAAGAAATAACATCGTTGCTTTTGTCGAGCAGCCGCATGATAGCATTGGTTTGTGTCTCAAAATGGGTGGTGAATACAAAATTCCAAAAAGCCCAGTTTGGCAGTTCTTTATTGCTATTACGAGATAATGAAAAATTATGTACTTGTTTTAAAATCTCAAATATCGCCGCATACCACATCATGCTGTAAATCTGATTTATAATCGAATTTTCATCACCGCCGTTCCACCAGTCTTTCCACATTTGGAATTTTTCTTTAAAGCCGCACATTATCAAATCCCCCAAATTACTTTATATATTGATATAATAAGTTTACACTGGATGTAACTCTCGCTTATAAAGTATATCGTCAATTTTTACAGGATTATTAACTTACTGTCAGAGTGATGACCGGCAGTCTTAAAGCTGTAGGCTTTGGGGATGGTTTTCTTCTCGACAAAACACATACTGTGCTAAGAACACCGTACCTACATAAACGCGGCACGCACCCCCAAGCCGACTCCAATCAAAATTGTAGTTGATGTTTTAAGGGAATTGAGATATTTTGTGCGCATCGTGCGGACAGGCAGAGAAGCCGAAATCGTAGGATTTGAGTGATAAGAACCCCGCGTAAAACGCGGGGCTAAATATCTCTCGATCCTGCTCAAGACAGGTTTAGCCCGTAGTTTTACTACGGGTTTTCTGAGAAAAAATAAATGGAAACTCTTAAGCTATTACGTGATTATTTCCCAACAGCGGTTTTTACCGGCAAGTGTCTGGTCTTTATAAGCGAGGACTGGCGTGTTGAGCTTACCGAGCATAAAGACAGCGATTTTAGCAAGTCGAGCGATGAGCCTTCTGTTATACGTGTCCGAATCTTTAAAAAAGCGCTTAATGGCGAGTTTGTGCCGGGCCATTATGAGGACTTCCAGCTTGCCTCACTCGGTGAGCTGGCCGAGCAAATTGAAAAGTACGTACAATTAGCAGTTGGCGCCAATCTGCGAGAAAATATTGAGTAATACGCACTTAAATTTTCTTCTTTGTATTCATTCCGGCTGCTACAATCTAATCAATGGCCGCTTTAGCTATTCGAAAAGTTGACGAGGGGGTAGTCTTCGCAGTAAAAATCGTGCCCGGCAGCAATTCACCAACACGAATCAGCGGCTTGCTCGGTGAGATGTTAAAGATTAAGGTTGCAGCTCCGCCGGAAAAAGGAAAGGCAAACCGGTGCTTAATCGACTTTTTAGCAGGCCAATTAGGCATGGAAAAAAAAGCCGTTAGTATAATCTCGGGCAAAACCAACCCGATTAAGAGCGTGCAGATTTTGGGCATGTCACCTGAGGTGCTATTACGAAAACTGAACCTGTCCTGAGCAAAGTCGAGGGTTCTGGATAATCCAAACTATTAGCTAATGACTGACAAAGCAACATTGGAGATTCAAGATCAGATAGACGCCACTTCGCTGAGCTATATGCTCAAATTAGCGACTCCGGTTATCGTGACGACCATATCGTTTACTGTTATGCAGTTCGTGGATAGATTCATGGTTTCACGGCTGGGTACGGATGCGTTGGCAGCCATTCTGCCGGCTCAATTTGTAAGCTTTGTGCCTGTAAGCTTTGCCATGGGGGCAATCATGATACTCAACACCTTTGTAAGTCAGAGCTTGGGCAGAGGCGCCAAAGCAGACTGCTCAAATTATTTCTGGCAGGTGTTGTATATAAGCCTTGCATATTTTGTAATTGTCCTGGTGATTATGTGGCCGGCTGCACCGTGGATATTCAGAGCTATGGGACAGCCGGCTGCGGTTGCTAAACTGGAGGTTGTGTATTTTCGAATCATGCTCTACGCCCATTTGCTGGTAATGATCAGCCACGCCGGCAGCGGATTCTTTATGGGCATACATCGGCCGATTATTAACATGTACGCATCGTTATGTGGGCAGGTAGTCAACGTGGTGGCAAACTATGTTTTAATTTTCGGTAAATTGGGTTTCCCAGAGATGGGAATTGCAGGTGCGGGCTGGGGAACATTTATCGGGTTAAGTATCACCACCGTCATAGGTTTAGCTGTGTTTTTAGGCAACAACAACCACGCGACCTTTAAATCCAGGAGTACTTTGAATATAGACTTCGGCAAGATGTATGATTTATTGAAGATTGGACTTCCCGCTGGATTTGGATTGATGGTAAACGTGGCGATTTGGGGAGTGATTCTGGCCGGATTGGTAGGGAAAATCGATGGCAAAGAAGCGCTGGCTGCCACGAGCGTAGCGCTATCATACGCTAGCTTCTCCACTATGCCGGTTGTGGGAATAGCGACAGCTCTAACCGCAGCGGTAGGAAAGACAATCGGCCAGAGCAAAAAGAATCTGGTAGCAAAACAAACCAATATTTGCATGAGAGTAGCATTGATCTACATGGGTTTGGTAGGGCTATGCTTTTTTCTATTTAGAGATGCTCTAATGACCTTTTGGTCATCGGATGCTAAAGTAAAAGAGATTGGCGTTAATATTTTGATCTGTGCCGCAATATATCAGGTTTTTCATGCCGCACGCATTATTTATGGCGGCTCCCTGCAGGGAGCAGGCGATACGATTTGGCTGGCGATTATTTCAGCAGCGGCTTCAATGGTGGTGTTAGGACTTGGTGGTTTGCTTATAGTCATTTTTTTCCCATCTCTTGAGTCCTTGGGACCGTGGATTGCTGCAACATTAAGTGTCATTGTAGCAGGAATTGCTAACCGCTGGAGATTCAAGAGTAACAAATGGATGGAAATAGATTTATTCAAACGCCGCGAGCTTGGTGTACCCACTGAGATCGAGATTTAGACAGCAGCTACACTATTTCCGGATCACATCGCTATACAAGATGTAACCGACAATAATCCGCCGAGGCGGACTGAGCATATCCTTCGACCATAAGGCTCAGGCACTAAGGAAGCTCGCCGAAGTCAAGACGGGCTTCTGTCGGCATTAAAAATAAGTTGATAAAAATAAGCTTAAGATTTAAACTATAGAATAATGATTTGTCCGGTTCGGGCTATTATCAGCCTAATAATCCTGGAAAAAGACAAAATAGAGAGAAGCTATCTGCCGATAAGACTCGCAGACAGGAACGCCTATCGGAGCATCGTATATTATTTCGGCTTTTGCCGCGGAAGAGGTTTTACGATAGCAATAGAAGCAAGTGATTGAGCACAACCGGAGGATTAATGAAAAAGATTTTCTTAGTAACAGTTTGCGTTGTAGCTCTCTCGCCGCAGATTTGTTTTAGTCGATACCAGCGGTTGGCAAATGAAGGCAAGAGAGGCCTGCACGTACGGTCGATTGAAGAAGTTCTGCAGCTACCGGAGGATGAGATTGATTTGGCTACTGCTGCCTTGATTGCTTCGGAGCAATGGAGCGATTTTGTGCACGGCCTTACATACCTATCACGACTGGATGAGATGGCTTTAGAAATTAAGAAAAGAATGAAGAAAAAATGGCTAAAGCCGAACTACAAAGTAATTCCTGTTATAAATAATTATTTGTTTCGTGAGTTAGGATACAAGGCAGTACCGGAGGCAGAAAATCCAGAAGCCCTGTTCCTGCACTCGGTGCTGGATAACAAACGAGGCTACTGCCTGAGCCTTTCGGTCCTTTATCTCTGCCTGGCTGAACGATTGGGCATGCCCATGTATGGGGTTGTGGTACCGGGACACTTTTTTGTCCGATACGATGACGGGCATGTACGCCTCAATATTGAACCTACCGGCGGAGGTGGAAATCCTTCCGACCAACATTACATAGATAAATTCAAAGTCCCCCAGCAAAACAATGATACTATGCACAGCATGGCTGGCGCCATTTACCTTAAGAATCTAAATAAAATCCAGACATTGGGCTGCTTCTTCAATAACTTAGGCAACAGCTACAACGATATAGGTAACACGGAAGTCGCGCTGCTCGTACTTGAAAGAGCGGTGCAGATAAATCCAACATTAGCTGAGTCTCGGGCCAATCTGGGTAATGTTTACCTGCACAAGGAACAGATAGAAGATGCAATATACGAATACCAGACATCTCTGGCAATTAATCCCGCTGATGCCAAGACGCACAACAATCTTGGAAATGCGTACTTCAAACAGGAGCGATTGCAAGATGCTATTTCTGAGTACACCCAATCACTCGAGCTGGACCCTAATTACGTGGATGCCTATCAGAACATAGCAATTGCTTACAGCAGACAGGAAAAGTTTGGACTCGCAATAATACAATTGAAGCATGCAATCAATTTGAAGCCTGAACAACCCAGCTTATATAGCCAACTGGGCGAAGTGTATTACCTGATGGGAGACTACGGAGCTGCGGTATTCCAATATAAAAAAGCTGTTAAGATGAAACAGGACTTTGCCGAGGCTCATTACGGCTTAGGTATATGCTACAACAAATTAGGTTTGGCCGACAACGAAATTCAAGCATATAAAAAAGCTTTAGCTATTAAGCCGGATATGCTGGCTGCTTTGCTAAACATAGGCAACGCCTATTTTGGCAGGCAGCAATACTACACAGCTATTGAGTATTATAAGAAAGCTACCATAATAGATCCGGATGATGGATGGGCTCACTATAACCTTGCAGCAGCATACTCTAATAATGGCGATTATGAGCAAGCGGTGGCTGAATACATTAAGGCGGTCGAGATCGAGCCCAAAATGGGCATTGCGCATTATGGACTTGCCGTTGGATATTATCAGCTAAAAAATTATGAGCTGGCCTGGAAACATATAAGGCTTGCCCAAGAGCTGGGGGCAGAAGTCTCTAAAGACCTGCTCACGGCAATCAAAAATAAACTGCGATAGATTAAAATAAGGCGTTAATCGCCCTGATCAAAAACGCTTGGACTCGGTTCGCAAAGTCGGTGTATCCTGTTCTATTTGTGAAAAATTACTCGACTGCTTTATGCCTTTGCCGCCATTTTATCACCCACTGCTCAGCTTGTTTTGCTGTCTTGAGCTGCCCTTCCAACTGAGCTATATACATCTCTTCCGCTAACTGGCCCAGTGCGTGTCCCGGCACAGCACCTAACCGAATTAAATCATGGCCGTTGAGAAGCGGCTTCGGCCTCAATTCAACATCACCCAGAGCCTTTGTCCTTTTGCGAATGTTTACCAATGCAGAAATACTCGCTCGTTTGGCCTTCTGAATAGCCCTTTGCAACTCATACAGGTCCCAGAAATACGGCTCAGCAAGGAGCTTCTTCAAATCGGCTAAAGACATTTGGTCATTGAGCAGCTTTTCCCTGCCGGTCAACAGGAATTTAATGTGTCTGTTCTGCCTCCTGCTCAGCTTTAGGACGTGACATTTTTCTATTGCAAATTTCGTCTCAAAGCCGGCAAAAAGCCCGGCCATGGCCAGAGCGAAATCAACCTTTTTGCGCAATTGGCCGAGTACATTAACTGAGAATTTTGCCGACTCTCCGCTAAAGCCTGGAAAAATCGCCTTAGCCAATCCGCTATCAACCAATAGGCACACTCCAGCAGAGCGATTGGGGCGGGCGAGAATGCCTTCCAGCTCAGACGCTATGCGCTCACCACTTATTTTAATGATATCTTTAGCATTGCTGCAAATCGCTGAGAAGGTCGTCGGCTCAATCGCAAAGCCAAGCTGGGTGGAAAACCGCACGGCCCGCAACATTCGCAGGTAATCTTCGCTGAAACGCTCCTGGGGCTTACCGATGGCCCGAATTACGCGTTTTTTCAGGTCAGCTTGTCCATTGACATAATCAACCATTTTATCATCAATAGGGTCGTAAAACATTCCGTTGATGGTAAAGTCTCTTCGGCTGGCATCTTCAGCAGCATCGGCAAATTTAATATTCGCTGGATGTCTGCCATCGGCATATCCGCTTTCAGTCCGGAACGTAGCCACTTCAACCTGCTGCTCTTTTACCAAAACAATTACAACACCGAATTTTGCGCCGACCTTTAAGGTGCGATTAAACAGCCTTATTATGTCATCCGGAAGAGCTGATGTCGCAACATCATAATCACTTGCCTGTCGCCCCAACAACATGTCACGAACACATCCGCCCGCTAACAAGGCCTCGTATCCATAGCTGCGTAACCGCTTAACGATCTTTATAGCCGCCTGCTTATTAGTCATTCGCTTCCGCCCGCATAAAAGTTACAGCCATACTTCCCCACCGACGTCGTTCCATCATTTTGAATCTACCATATTGTTCCAGCAGAAAAGTACCACTGCTGGTCCTCACCACTACAATACCATTAGGTACTATTTGCCCATCCAGTATATCCAGCAGTCCACTCAGAGGTGAACCAGTTTGAACATTCTTTGTATCGGCATACGGCGGATCCACACAAACAAGGTCATACTTTTGTCTCTCACAATCAATCGGAGCACCGATTTTAAAGGCGTCGGCTCTTATAACCTTTGATTCTTTAACAAAGCTGGCCTTTTCAATATTCCTATTCAGGATTACAATGATTTTCGGGTCTCGCTCAATAAAGGTAACAAACTCTGCCCCCCTACTTAATGCCTCAAGGCCCAGCGAACCAACACCCGCGAACAGATCTGCAACAACTGCACCGCGAGGCAGATCGTACTCAAAGAGAACGTCAAACAGCGACTCTTTAACCCCATCCGTTATCGGTCGAGAATCATACGTCTTAGGGCTGAATAGCTTCATACCTCGTCTTGAGCCAGCAATAATTCTCATCGCATATAATATATCGAAACAAGATATTTTAAGCGAGAAATTTTGTTAGTCTTAACTTTCGATACCTACATATCGACTCCTCTCAGAGCCGATATGCCTTATCACATACCCCTCCATAAAGAGAAGCTTAAAAGCAAGAACAAACAGATTAAGAGGTTCTAATGCTCTGTTGAAAAGAGTTCAGAATGTCATTTCCACCGAGAGGTGTCCTGTGGAGAGCGAGCCGAAGGCGAGTCGAGAAATCTGTTTTTGAGCAGATTTCTCCACTTCGCCCCCGTGCTTTCTGCTTGCCCCTGCGTCTTACGACGCAAGGCGGGGCAGCGGGCGAAAGCAGAAATGGGGGCTTCGGTCGAAATGACGGTGAGACTTTTCAACAGAGCAAGGCTCTAACAAAGTTAGAAATACTCTACGTCTATCATTCCCGCGAAAGCGGGAATCCAGGATTCTGTGGCTTTTTATGGACTCCCGCCTACGCGGGAGTGACAGAAAGTAAGCTATACTATTCATTCTGTTAGATGCTATAACTAAGAGGTCATGTGTTTCTCTATTGCTCGGCCTGCCTGTCCTGAGCGACCTGTGGTGAGCGAAGTCGAACCAGGTCGAAGGATTTATGCTTTTCGTAAAACCGTTGCATCACATAAAAGGCCTTTTTCTTTTCGCCTTTGTCGGAGATTAGGCCTTTACGGTTCCAATAGTCCTGAATTCGAGGTAAAGGCCTTCTTGGAGACATAAAATCGGTCAAAATCCACGGTGAAGTTCCAGCCAGGAAAGGAATCTTTTCAAGCATTTTTATCTGCTTTTCGTAAAGATATTCCTGATACTCTTCAGACCATCGGGTATCCTTATCAGCGTGATATCCGCCAAGTGCCCCCCCGCCGAATTCGCTTATAATAACCGGCTTATTGTAAATTGTTTTCCACGTGTACAAATCACATCTGTCCGGCAGACCTTCGTACCAGCCGATGTACTCATTGCAGCCGAGAACATCCACATACCGGCCGAACGGGTCATTTATTACCGGCTTATTCCTGCCTTGGTAATTCTTTTCCATCGCCGCTGTAATTAGACGTGTCGAGTCCAGACTTTTTGCTCGTTCGACAAGTGCTCTGAGAAATTCATTTCGAGCGTCGCCTACCGGTGTCTCATTGGCCATTGACCAGAGAATGACAGAGGCTCTATTTTTGTCGCGGGTTATCATTTCTGTTAGCTGATTGAGAGCATTTTTCAATGTGCTTTCATTTTCCCAAAGGATTGTCCAGTACACAGGTATCTCAGACCATATAAGCATTCCAAGCCGATCGGCGGTTCTTGGCATATATTCGTTATGAGGATAATGAGCAAGGCGCACGAAGTTGCAGTTCATTTCCTTTGCCCAGCCAAGTAATGTTTCGGCATGTTCTTTTGAATATGCCCTTGCCTTACTTTTAGGGGCTTGTTCATGTATGCAGACACCCCGCAAGAAAATGGGCTTGCCATTTAGCAAAATTTTTGAACCTTCGGTTTCTATACTTCGAAAACCAATAGAGTCGGAGAGGCTATCAGTTTGGGACTCTATAATTACATCATAAAGCCTGGGATTTTCGGGCGACCATAGCTGCAGCTCAGCATCGAATTCAAACTCCACATATCCATCAGCATTGGTTTTAAACGTTTGCTTTACATCGGCCTTGGGAATTTCGACCGTTATCGTTTGGCTGGTTTGTTTTCCATCAAGCTGAATCCAGCCTGCGACTGTTTTCAGGGAACCCCTTTTGAGTTGAATAAAGTAGTCTCTTATGAAGGTCTCCGGGACCTCGATAAGCTCCACCCGGCGGGTCAGGCCACCATAATTCCACCAATCCGTATTTACGGTCGGAACACCTTCACGCAGGCGTTTATTGTCAACCTTAACTATAAGGAAGTTATCCTTTTCACGCACAAGCCTGGTTATCTCAAAATTGAATGGCGTAAAACCTCCCGTATGCTCGCCGAGCTTTTGGCCATTTAAGTACACTATAGAGTGGTAGTTAGCGGCTCCGAAATAGACGAAAACGCGTGTGTTGGACTTTCTGTGATAATCACTGGCCCCTGCGTCTCCCGACGCAAGTCGGGGCAGCGGGAAGGATTTCTTGTACCATATTGTGCCTTCATAAAAAAAGAGTTTGTCCTGCTGTGAGTTCCAGTCGCCGGGGACATTTAGAACCTCAGATTTGTCAAAGTCATATTCTACCAGATCGGTTTTATTACGGGCTTTGGCATTTTTGAAATAGCCATTTTTGCTCGGCAGATAGCGATAATCGTAATAGCCGTTCTCATAGGGATCAATAATCACCTGCCATTTACCGTTCAAACTAACGGTTGAGCGTAAGCCCCGTAAGGCGTCCCTTGCGGGAGACTCCCTAGCAGAGCGATGGTCAACCCCGTTAGAAACTTTTCCCTTCTGTTCTCTAACGGGGTCAACGTTGATGATTAGATTCGGTGGCACGGCCATCTTGGCCGTGTCTTCACGGGCTTGAAGCCCGTGCCACATTAAATTAATAGCAAAAAAAAGAATCAGAACAAAACTTAACCTGCCCGCCGTACCATCCTTCGCAGGTGACTTCTCCTGCATTGGATAATTTGGGCAGGCGGGTTTAACAACCTGTGGTGAGCCTGCCGAATCAACATTCATATTAGCTCCTTCTTCTAATTCATGTCACTTTAATTAAAGTAAAAGTGCATGTATTTGCACGATGCATTGACGGAACCTGTCAGCCGGAAGTGTTACCGTCTGCCACTTTGGGCTTCGAACCTTCATGAACGAGCGATAGTCATCCAGCTTAATAGATAAAAAAACATATCTTTTTTGAGCAAAATCATAAACCGCCCTGCCGTCAAAATCAACATCGATATTCTCCATCTCATACGCAAAGACAAAAATAGCTTGATGATTTCTACCAAAAATTTTCTGCCACTTGGCCAGCCCTTCCACGTCCTCAGTTGTTACCCAACATTCAAGACCTGTTAATTTGCTCAGACTTGTTCCCTTAAATTTCCTTCCTTTTACCTCGACTATCATTGTCTGCCCATCCTGTGGTGAGCCTGTCGAATCCATGCGAGGATATAATAAAAAATCAAAGCTCTTAACTTTGCATCGTGCAAAAGTAGCTCTTTTGTGCTCGTCTATCAAAATGTACTGAACGTGATTATCAATCAACCAATTTTCAAATGCCCGCTCGTAGTGGTTGGGTGTAGAATCTTTCATCAAACAATAAACTTTGCAGGATTTTTGAGAAAAACTTTGCGCTGGATGGTTTGTTGTTGGCCGGTTGTCATATTTTTGACCGTGATTTCGTCTTTCTCGATTTCTTCATCGCCCATAATTATGCAATTCTTTGCATTTTGAGCCGAAGCTTCTTTTAACTGTCTCGAAAGACTGCCCACCTTATAACTGAAATTAGCCGAATATCCCATCGACCTTAGCTCTGCTATTATCTGGTATATCTGCTCTGCAAGAGCACCAAATCCTATGGAAGCAACGAAATAGTTGAGTTGTTTCTTCGGAACTTGTTTTTCCATCAACCCCTTCTCCTTGAGGAGTACTTCTAATACGCAGTCGCCCATCCCCATTCCTGTAGCGGGGATGGTAGGGCCTCCAAAATCATGCAATAAATTGTCGAATCTTCCGCCGCCGCAGATAGCGCGAAGGTCGCCTTGAACGTCATTCACTTCGAAGACAATGCCGGTATAGTAAGCCAGCCCCCGAACAATACTTGGATCAAAAACACAGAAATCACCCACTCCCATCATTTTAAGCGCATCAATAACACTTTCTACGGTATCGAGGCATGCTGTGAATTCGTCCGATTCGACTTTTATGCACTCCTTAACCTCTGATATCGAAACCATGTTCATAAAATCCTGTATCTTGCTAACCGTCTCTTTATCTGGAACTTGTTCTTTAAGAACTTCTTCGAACGCCTCTGGCGGCAATTTGACCTTCTTGTCAAGTACAGGATATATAGAGTCAAGTCTATTTTCTGGAATACCCAAGCTTCTAAGATAAGCTGCCAGAAGTTCTCTACTTGATATTTTTACTTTGATGTCCTCACTCCTGAGTCCAACACTACGCAAATAGTCAACCGCGGTAAATATCACCTCGGCATCGGCAAGGACTTTGCCAAATTCATTCGCTTCACCGATTATGTCAATGTTCCACTGGAAGAATTCGCGGAGTCGGCCTTTCTGAGGCCGTTCGGCCCGGAATAATCTGGGGACCGAAAACCATTTGATGGGTTTGGCCAGAGAGTTGATTCTCTGGTTGACCATTCTGGCCAGTGTGGGAGTGATTTCGGGCCGAAGCGCCAACTCTCTACCACCGCGGTCCGTCAGGCTGAAAAGCTGCTCGACAATCTCATCGCCGCTTTTTATTTGAAACATTTTCAAATATTCAAATATCGGCCCATCGTACTCTTCGAAACCATTGCGAATAGAGACTTTCTTCCAGCCATCAATTATCCAGTTTCTCACGGCCATGTCCGCTGGATAAAAGTCCCTTGTCCCTTTTACCGGCTGTATCTTCATCTGGCCCTCTTTTTCCTTTTTTTTCTTGGTTTCGGTTTTTCTATAACGTTATTATCAAATTTTACCTTCATATACTCCAGCATTTGTTTATCGTTTGTAAAGTGCAACTCGTAATCATATTCGCCCTCGACATAGTCACAGTCCTTGTGCCGATATTGTCTGCAAATTCTCGGCCTTTTGTCGTAAATTTCGCAGTGATAGTCTTTCTGCGAAAGGTGCCGACACCTGTTCTTTATATTGATGTACCAATCACCATCTTCCACAAAAACTGTTATATCTTTGTGGCACAGATACCATCTTATGTCGTCATAGTCTTCTTTCGTTTCAGGCGTTTCAATCGGCAAAGCAAAATATCTACAGCACAATCCTGTGCACTTGTCACACTGACTTCTTTTAGCCATTGCAACAAACTCCAATTACACACAACACTATAACCGGTCGCTGAAACCTGAAAATATAAGCTATTAATCGTCAGCCGTCAAGAATTGCAACCTTCATGTAGAGCTTTTCTGATATCAAGGCTCATTGTAAAAATAATCGACAAATAATTATTCGACACTTGTATAAAGCCGATTACGGAAATATATTTTATTAGATGGGGTGGAAAATAATGGGGGCCTTTAAACCAGAGCACAATACCCAGTTTAGAAGCATGAAAACCCCCAAATAAATTTGGGGGCTAAATATTTAGCCCCGTAATCCTTCGACTCTGCTCAGGACAAGTTTATTACGAGGTTTTATTCCGTGTTTTACGCGGAGTTTTACGATGCATCAAATGATTGTCGAAAAAGTCCGAGAACATCATGGAAGGGCTTTTACGCTAATTGAAATGCTGATAGCTCTAATATTGTCGAGCCTTATCTTGACGGTAGTAGCGACCCTGGCATTTGCAATGACGACGGTAATTGACAGCAGTGATGATACAGCCAAGAAACAGGCACAGGTTCGCTATACCACACTTACCATCTCAGAACTGATAAAACAGTGCAAACTCGTATGTGGCACGACCGGCAATGATTTGGCTATATGGAAGTCGGACGACAATGGTAATGGAAGAATCGATATAACCGAACTGGTTTACATTGAAATGGGAAATAACGGAGACTATATACAGCTACTGGATTTTCTCAGTAAGCCGGACTGGCTGAATTTTTATGTACAACCCCATTATACCCAAATATCATGGTTTAAGTCGGTGTTGATATGGTATTGCCAGCAACGGTACATTGCTTTGGTCGAACAATGTAGCAACGCTCAGATTCTACTGGATGTTGAGCCTCCTGAGACAGAATTTGTAAGTATATCGTTTAATATGGAAGAAAATGGCATCAACCGTCAATACCGAATAAGTGCCTCGCTTCGGACGAGGGCGGGTCATTTGCTCGATAGCCACGGCCGAATCGTCAGCGATGACGATTAGACAAAAATATCGATGTCACCTCCCAAAAACAGCTTTCTATGTAAATCTAAAAAAAGACTGAAATGGAAAAATCTCTGCTTTTGAGGTGGAATTGAGGTGTCAACTGCCGGTCTGCCACGGGGGAAACCTACTATGAAAAATACTAAAAAATTTAAAAAACTATAATTGAAACGCGGGTTTGCAACAGTTTCAAGAAGCGGTATAATACTGATAATCAGAATTGAATAAGCAAATACTAAAAAAGCAGCGGAACAATGGTGCTGGAATACAGAGTACAATTCATAACACTGCTGGCTTTGGTCGCGCTGTGCGGACAAGTCAGGACAGCCTTGGCGAACACTTGGCAAATAGCGCAAGATCCAAATTGGAAGGCTGTACAGACTAAAGATGAAGATAAATACCTGTTGGTCAAAGCTCGAACGGAGAAGCTGGTCAAATCAGGCCAAACGATGGATCTCTTCGAAGAATGGACCAAACTTAAAAAAGAGTTCCCGGAAATCAATGAGCAGGATTTAGATATCTTCATCGAGGCGGAACTATTGCTTTGCGAACAAAAACTCACCAAAGCAGTTGGCAAATATAATGATTTCTTGGATAAAGGTCACCAAGAAAGCATTCTCTACGATGCAGCCTTGGACAGGCTATATCAGATAGCCGAGGATTTTTTAGATGGCCGGGAAAAAACCGTGCTCGGCATCTTCAAAATAAAGGGATACGCCGAAGGCGTCAGAATTATGAGAAGCATCAATAAGCGAGTCATCGAAAGACCAATTGCAATGTACGCCCTTGTGGCCATTGCAGAAAGCTATGAAAAAAGAGAAAAGTTCAACGAGGCATACTTTGCATGGTTGAATATTTACAATGAGTTAGAGAATAAATCAGAATTTGAGTCGGAGTTTGAAAAGAAAATCTATAAGCCCGTCCTGAGCCGGCTCGAAGGACAGACGTTGCGTAGTATGGCCCGATGCAAGCACATGGCGTATAAAGGACCAAAATACAGTGCTTCTAATTTAGAGACCGCAAGATCTTATTACAAAAAATACATGTCGTACCTCGAAACCGAATACGCTAAGGAAGATAAAATTGAAGAGATCGACAAAACATTCACAGAGATAGAAGAAGTCGACGAAATAGTCAAAAAGATAAATGGTCAATTGGCCTACAAAGATTTTTATATCAGCCAGTATTATCAAAAAATCTATAATTATGAAAAGTCTCGTAAAAAACAGGAAAATGTCAAAGACATCAATCCGGCTAACCTTTATAATCAAATGATTATAGATAAGTGGTATGAAAAGTTCAAAACGCAGTATCCCGAAGATGCGAAAGAAATCGGCCCTGATGAAATCCTGAAATACATAAATGAACAACCAACCGACTCACCTGATTTTGACCAGCTTTATAAAAAAATTGACGACAAAAACATAGCTGATTTTTTAACAGAGAATTGGCCGGAAAGCAAAGTAGCAAAAATGGCAGAGCAAATGCTCAGCAAGATTTAGGTGTCGAAAACATAAAGAAATGATGAAAGAAAGCCGCAAAAATAACCAAAAGTACAGAAATTGCTTTTTCACTTCTGCTGTTTTATTCTTTTGTTCTTTGTCGTATCTATGTCTTTGCGGATGCACCGAAATAACCAGCTATTACCACTCATCGCTTTTTCCGCAAGATGTAAGCAGCGTCTGTCTGGAAATGTTCGATAACCAAAGCTTCCGACGAGGTGTTGAATATGAATTGTCTGATGCTTTGGCAAAGCGTATCGAGACAGAAACACCATATAAAATAATCTCCAATAGAGATCGTGCCGATACTGTAATGACTGGTCAAATAGTATCAATTGACGAATCGGTGCTCAGCTTCGAACGAGAGACAGGTCGGGCGTTGGAAAGAGAAGTGCAACTGCAAGCGGTGGTCAACTGGAAAAATCTAAAAACCGGAGAACTGCTAATAGACAACCAAACGGTAAGTGCCCAGGCTACCTTTTCCGAGTTTCAAACGCAGGATTTTAACTATGCGTCAGCCGTGGCGTCAAACAATATGGCACGTAAAATCGTAGAATTAATGCAGAAGAAATGGTAACAACCATTTAAAATATATATTTACAGACAATGAGAGATAATCAAAGCAGAAAACCAACAGAACGTCGTCAACGACCACGCGGTCCACAGCAAAGACCAGGCAAGAAGCCTTCCCTGTCAACCGTTAAACGCAAGCCGTTTAGCTGGCTTATAATTATTATAATGATAATGTTTGCAGCGTGGATAATGCTACAGCCGGGATTGAGCAGTAACAATATTACTTGGGATGAGTTCGTAGCAGCTATTAATAGTGATGAAATAAACAAACAAAAATCAATCGAGATTGGTGAGACCGACATTACAGGCGAGTTTAATCAGAAAGGTGCTGACAATCACGGCATAAAAAAGTTCACCGTAGATTACAGGCCGGATGTTGCCGGCAAAAGACTTATGGAGCTGCTTGAAGACAGCAATGTCAAGTACAAATTTACCAAGCAGCATCTCTGGCTCTTAATGTTAATTCAGTGGATATTGCCGTTGCTCTTGCTGGTTGGATTTTTTTATTTTATCTTTGCACGGAATCTCCGCAGCGGAGCCGGCGGCATGCTGATGTCTTTTGGCCGAAGCAGGCATCGACTGCTTGGCAAAGACAGAGCCAAGGTGACATTTAAAGATGTAGCCGGTATCGAAGAAGCCCAGGAAGAAGTAGCGGAACTTATCGAATTCTTGAAAAACCCAAAAAAATTTCAACGGCTGGGTGGCCGCATTCCTCGCGGCGTTTTGCTGATGGGACCTCCCGGCTGTGGAAAGACACTGTTAGCCAAAGCTATAGCCGGTGAAGCCGACGTTCCGTTCCTAAGCATATCAGGCAGTGATTTCGTAGAGATGTTTGTCGGCGTCGGGGCATCGCGAGTGCGCGACTTATTCAAGCAGGCCAAAGATAATTCGCCTTGTATCATTTTCCTGGATGAGATTGACGCAATCGGACGCAAACGCGGCGCCAGCTTTGTCGGCGGCGGCCACGATGAACGCGAGCAAACGCTAAACGCGATTCTGGTCGAAATGGACGGCTTTGATACGAACGACCAGGTAATTGTAATAGCCGCAACAAACCGCTCAGACATCCTGGATCATGCACTGACCCGACCCGGCAGATTCGACCGTCAGGTCATTGTCCCTCTACCTGACTTAAAAGGTCGAGCCGAAATTTTAAAGATTCATGCAAGAAAAGTAAAGTTAGGCCCTAATACTAACCTGAATAAGCTGGCACGAGGAACACCCATGTTCAGCGGAGCAGACCTGGCTGCTATTATCAATGAGGCGGCTCTGATGGCTACTATGGCGAATAAAGAGTTTGTAGAGATGGCCGACCTGGAAGAGGCGCGTGACAAAGTCCGGTGGGGAAGAGCCAAGAAGAGCAGAGTTATCGACCAGAAAGAAAAGGAAATAACCGCTTACCATGAGGCCGGCCATACGCTCGTTCAGTCCCTATTAAAGGACGCAGACCCATTGCATAAGGTAAGTATTATTCCTCGCGGGCCGATGGGTGGCGCTACTTTTGCATTGCCGGAAAAAGACAGGACCCTGTTTACCAAAAAATACTGCATGGCACTTTTGCAGGTGTGTTTCGGCGGACGAATCGCAGAACAAATATTCTGCGACGATATATCCAGTGGAGCACAGTCGGATATTGAGCAGTCCACCAAGATCGCAAGGCAAATGGTCTTGACCTGGGGTATGAGCGACGAGCTTGGGCCAATCAGCTACGGACAAGATTCGGGGATCAAAGATCTAGTGTACGTGATGCCCGGCGAGAAAGAGTATTCCGAAAAAACAGCGGAAGCGATTGACAAGGAAGTAAAAAGGATTACCAACGAGGCATATAAACAAGCAAGAGAATTGATAGAATCCAACAAGGATAAACTTGAGCAAATAGAAAAGGCGCTGATGAAATACGAAACTCTCGATGCTGACGACGTAAAATTAATTTTAGAAGGCGGCCAATTAGATAAGCCTACAGTTGGCGATTTGTTAGCGGCCGAGCAAGCCAAACACGAGCAGACAGAATCGAAACAAAACCAATAGTAAGAGAACCTGCAGTATAATCTCGAAAAAAACTCCCATGTGAAACGTGGGGGCTAAACATTTAGTCCTACGTTTTACGCGGTGCTCATTTTATGCCACTACCTCAAAAATGCTTATGCAGAAAAAAATTGCTGCCAAATTATGGATAGTTTGTGTCTTCGTGTTCACCTGTTGCGCCTTGGGCGCACAGACAAATGCACCGAATTCTACTACAACCACCGACTTTGTCACATTGCCACTTGAGCTGGTAAGACACGAAAAAGAGTTTTCAAACGTGCATGTCGAACCCGCCCGAATGGGTTCAAAGCTGGGTTTAGCCGTCATATTCGAAGGAACCGACGACCTGCACTACTACGCAAAACCTAAAACAGCACCAGCACCGGGTTTTGAACTTAAGATTCAAGCTAAATCCGAAGATTTCGAGTTTGGCGAAGCTGTATTTCCGAAATGGAGCATTTTCAAAGAACCGCTTGGAAAAAAGGTGGAGGTATACGTTGGTAAATTTACTATCTTTGTGCCAACCAAAGCAGTCAGAGCTCCAGCCAATACCACTATAATTGATGTTGGCGAGGTTGAAGTTAGGATTTCTGGAATTGCTTGTACGAGTATAGTTTGCCTGCCGCCGTTTGAAAAAGCACTGAAGGTGAGCATCGATTGGAGCCAACGAAATTCATGGAAAAAGATTAGCCTTGTTTCAATCGGCCAGACAGGCAAGCCGATTACCGTGATCGGCTATTCGGCATGGTTTGCTCTCGGCTTAGCGTTCGTAGCAGGATTGGCCCTGAATATTATGCCATGCGTCTGGCCCATCTTACCTCTTATAGTGATGCGCCTTGTTAAACAGGCAGAACAAAGTAAGAGCAAATCCATAGCGATGGGATTTGCTTTTTGCCTTGGGATATTGTTGTTCTTCGCCTGCATTGCAGGAGCAAATATTGTTTTACAAAGCTTTTATAATACAACATTGAGCTGGGGTGACCATCTGCGAAATCCGACCATCGTTACAGCCTTGGCACTTTTAATGGTAGTAATGGCCTTGTTTATGTTTGGCATCTTTACGGTCACAGTGCCTTCTTCTATATCGAGTAAATCCGGTTCCGGCGAAGGATATTTAGGCTCGGTCGGCATGGGATTTCTGGCAGCAATATTGAGCACACCTTGCAGTTTTGGGATTTTAACAGTCGCCTTTGTCTGGGTACAGGTACAACCTTTAGCTCTGGGAACTTTTGCAATAATGGTAATCGGACTCGGAATGGCTCTTCCGTACGCGATACTGACATCGATGCCAGGCTTATTAAAACGTCTGCCCAGAGCGGGAAGGTGGATGGAACTATTTAAGCAAACACTCGGCTTTATTTTGTTAATCATCGCTGTGAAACTGATAAAAGCAGTTCCTGATGATAATAAAATCAATGTACTGTATTTTGCAGTTGTTCTAAGTTTTTGCGTCTGGATGTGGGCCGGCTGGGTTGGTTACGGAACCAAGCCTTCACGCAAACTATTAGTTCGTATTATAGCTGTTGCTTTGGTTATTTTTGCTTTTCGGTTCTTTTTTGCACCACAGCTTATCAACTGGCAGGAATATAATGCAGATTTGATTCGTAGTGCAAAGGCCGAACAAAGGCCCGTTTTGATAGAATTCACTGCCGGCTGGTGTACTAATTGCGAATTTGTGGATAGGATGATTTATCAGCGTAGAGATATTGCGAAATTAATAGAACAAAAAGGTGTTTTAGCAATTAAAGCTGATACAACTGAAAAGAACCTTCCGGCGACGTTGGCCTTGAAAAATATCTATAATGAGCCGGCAGTGCCAGTTAGTATGCTATTTATGCCGGACAAAAAAGAGCCGATTAAATGGCGCGGAATTCTGTTTGCGAACGAATTGAAAAGATCGTTGGAGTCATTGCGAGCGCAGCGAAGTCGCCGGGATGGCTTGCGCCACAATCTCAAACGTGACCAATGAGATTGCCACGGCCCCAGGGGGCCTCGCAATGACAATACAAGAAAAGAAAATGGTGAAACAGACAAAGATAAAAGCATGCAAGGCCGAGGCTGCTGAACGGGCTAAGACAATCTGGCCTATTTTAAAAAAAAGGTTCCCAGATGCAAAAATAGCATTAAAGTTTCGCAATCCACTTGAGCTTTTGATCGCCACGGTTCTATCTGCCCAGTGCACAGATGAGCGGGTCAACATGGTGACAAAAAATCTATTCAAGACATATAAGTCGGCAAAGGATTGGGCCAAAACCGACATTGGGCATATCGAGTCGGATATAAGAAGCACCGGTTTTTACCACAATAAAGCTACCAATATTAAAGGCGCCTGCACAGCTATAGCCGAAAAATATGGTGGTAAAGTCCCTGATACTATGGAAGAGCTTTTAGCTCTTCCAGGTGTAGGCCGTAAAACTGCAAACGTTATATTAGGCAACGCTTTCGGCATACCCGGTATAGTCTGTGATACACACGTAATTCGGCTATCCCGACGATTGGGACTGTCCGAATATGCCGATCCGGTTAAGTTGGAATTTGATTTAGCCGAAATAGTACCTAAGAAAAACTGGACGTTATTCAGTCACCTGTTGATTTTTCACGGCCGATATATTTGCAAAGCCCGTAAACCAGACTGTGAAAATTGTCCGATATCAAAATATTGTCCGGTAGCATTTGACCCAGTTTCATGGTAAAATTCATATTCCGTGAAGCGATCCCACACGGTGCAGCAATCCAAGCGCGACGCGGGATATGAGATACGAGATATGATGGAAATGCTCGAAAATCCGGTCAAGGATCTCTGGCGTATATTCCGAGTGATGGCTGAGTTCGTGGAGGGATATGACGAGCTGGCCTCAGTCGGCCCGGCTGTTTCATTTTTCGGCTCCGCCCGTGCAAAGCCAAAAGAGCGATACTATAAACTTGCTGAGCAAACCGCATCCGAACTGACAAAGGCCGGTTTCGCAATAATTACCGGCGGCGGCAGCGGCATCATGGAAGCAGCAAACAAAGGAGCCGCCAAAACAGGTGGAAAGAGCATCGGACTAAACATTGAGCTGCCAATGGAACAAATCCCGAACGAATATCAGAATCTGTCTCTGAACTTCAGATACTTCTTCTGTCGTAAAGTGATGTTCTTAAAATACGCTCATGGTTTCATAGTCTTCCCCGGCGGCTATGGAACTATGGATGAATTTTTCGAATCACTGGTATTGATTCAAACATTAAAACAGGCGTCCTTCCCAGTGATACTAATGGTCAGTGACTACTGGCAAGGCTTGATTAAATGGATGAAAGAAAAGATGCTTCGGGAGCACCATTTCATCTCTCCGGAAGACCTGAGTGTATTCACTGTGCTGGACGATCCAAAGGCTGCGGCCAAAGTGATAGTTGATTTCAGAGAATCTGAGGGACGTGTTGGAATACAACTGCCGTCTGGGATGAGAAAAAACCAAAACAGTTAATAATTTTCGATAATTAGTTTTGCAGTTTTTCACTTCTCCAGCGGTTTTTTAATTTTGCTGCAAACCCAACTTGTTCTCTTTATCCCATCTAATCTGTAATTTTTGGGCGACAATCTTTTAAAAATCGCCAAAAATAACAACTCAACTGACCGATTTTTATGCCCATTTTTCGCAGAAAATAAGGCATTTCCCGATATAGCGTTCCGCGCTTGTTGCTTGCTGGCGCTATTTTTGTTAAAATAATTAAGATGTTGCATAGCAAACAGTTATATTACAATCTTTTTTGGAGGTAGTAATATGAAACGCAATTATGCGACATTAATTTTACTGTTTGTCAATTTCGTTTTACTCTTAAACATCGGTTGCCAAAGTCCCGAAAAAAAACTTGAAGCCGCATTGGAAGCTCAGCTCACGCCAATTATTACCTTTGACAAGGTAGCCCACGACTTCGGCGAAGTCGGTCCAGAGCAAAAGATAACCACTGAATTCAAATTTACAAACTCAGGAAATGGCTTGTTGATAATCAACGAAGTAGATTCCTGTTGCGGCGTCACTGTTACATTAGACAAGAAAGAATATGCGCTTGGCGAAAGCGGAACCTTGAAAATTAATTACACTTCGGGCAAGTACCTCGGTTCAGTAATGAGACGACTGTATGTGTATAGTAACGATAAAGCAAAGCCCAAGGTAGCGCTGACCCTCAAAGCCGAAATAGTACCGAAAGTTGCCTGGGAGCCTCAGAGTTTCAAGCTCTTGCTTAACAGGGACAATACTATCTGTCCAAAGATTACCATCAGGAGTTTAGATAATCAGCTGTTTTCCATTGCTGCTTTCAAATCGACCCTTAACTGTATAACTGCCGATGTAGATTCCTCAGTGAAAGCGGCAAAGTTTGTTCTTAAACCCAAGATTAATATGGACAAGATTCAAGAAAATATGAGGGGATTTGTCCATATTAGCCTGACCCATCCCGAATGGAAAACGGTCGCTATACCCTTTGATGTGCCACCAAAGTTTACAATTAAGCCGGCTCAGATAATCATCCTTAATGCCGAACCTAATAAACCTATGCAACGATCAATCCGAATAGTCAACAACTATGCCGGCGATTTTGAAGTTGAAACCGTGTCATCACAGAATAATCTCATCAGGCTTCTCAGTCAGACAAAAGTTGAAAACAGCTATCAGTTTGAGCTGGGAATAACTCCGCCTAATATTGAAGGCCAAGGGCAAATTTTCACAGATATTCTTCTTATAAATATAAAAGGCGGACAGAAAATAGAGATTCCCTGTCATGGATTCTATTTGATAAAAGAGTGAAGCTCCACGGCTTTATCCGCCTATGGCGGATGGCATCCTCACATACCTGCCTGCGCGTAGCCGCTTCGGCGAAACCCGCCGAAGCATACCCTCCTTCGCCAAGGCTGTGGAGGATTACCCTTTTCGCATTCATCCACCCCCGCTCTTGCTTCGCCTGCCCCCGCGTCTGCCGACGCGAGTCGGGGCGGCGGGCAAGAAGCTGCAGGGGTGGCTTTCTGCGAAGGCGGGTAAATATCCTGCACTAATCAACTATGAGCAGATACCTTCTTCGCCGAGATGCCCAGGTTAATCGATCCTAATCAAAAACCGGTCTGGATTGAATCAATAGGCGTCTCTATAACGCGAAACATAATGGCGAATTTCCAAATGAATTAAGCAATAACACCGACATATATATACTTGATGACCCTGTTATTGAGACACCATGTACATATCGCCGTTCCGGCTCTAAAGCCGTTTTGGAAGTACCCGCTCTGGAAAAAGTATCGTCTAAATATATAGTGTGTTATAAACTAAGATTTAAAAAAACGATATAAGATAAGCAAAAAACAAGACTTGCATCCATAGACATCCTTAGTAATGCTGGAAGCTATGGCTGCCGGCCACGTACAGCACATGCAGAAAATATCGCATTTTTATCCCTCCAATGTGTAATAATTGGCCAAAAACAAAAAATTCGTCTAAAGTTTTGTTGCATAATTTTAAGGTGTGCTGTATAATTATACTGAAAAAAGTTACTTATTAAACCAAGTTTAAACGAGAATGTCAGATGATAAGAGTTTTCAAAGAAAGGAGATAATGACTATGCGAAAACGAAAAGGTTTTACATTGATTGAGCTTTTGGTCGTTATCGCTATCATTGCATTATTGATGTCGATATTGATGCCTGCACTGAATCGGGTGAAGAAACAAGCCAGAACAATAGGGTGCATAGGAAACCTCAAGCAATGGGGCCTCATATCTTCAATGTACACCCAGGAAAACGATGGCAAGTTCTGGAGCGGACAAGATGGCACAGGCTGGTGGTGGATAGCTGAGCTTGAAGCTCGCTATCAGAGTTACAAGAGAAACAAGCTATGGTTTTGCCCTACGGCCACAAAACCTATAACTGACAAAAATGGTAATCCAGCCCCCACGCTTAACATTTTCAACGCTTGGGGTATCTACAATCGTGGCGATTACACGGCTCTAAACCCAGATGGCATTGCAGGCAGCTACGGTATAAATGGTTATGTCCTCGCGCCAAAAAATCCTAACCCGCGAGGCACCGATGACAGCGCCACTGTGGATAACTGGACGACCCCGAATGTGCACGGAGCAGCCAACATACCGCTGTTCTTAGATGCACTGCGTTTCGACCTCTTCCCACAAGAGAATAATCCTCCTGAACAGGATCAATTCTCTGCTTGGACGGCCGACAATAGTATGGCCCGTTGCTGCATTGATCGGCATAATGGATACGTAGGCTGTGTATTCGTGGATTTTTCCGTGCGAAAGGTCGGTCTTAAGGAGCTGTGGACATTAAAGTGGCACAGGACATTTAACACAGCGGGCCCATGGACTCAGAGCGGTGGTACTATTACAAGTGATTGGCCGGATTGGATTAGACCTTATAAAGCTTATAGAGCTTATAGAGACTTCTAAAACAGCTAACAGCAAAGCACGTCTTTGAGAAAGACGTATGTATTTAAGCCGCAGTGGTGGTGATAGGGTATGTAGAATTCATAGAGCAGCTCTATGATAAAAAATGCTGAATTCTAATGAGAAGTTCGAGCGGCGGAGGTAATATGTTTACATCTCAGTTAACAGCCCATATAGGGCTTTCGCTCGTCCGGCTGGAGTCGAAAAGGAAGGAGGCAACGTCAGGGCATATCGAAGTTCTTTTTTCAGAACGGAGGAAAGCAAAGGTACAATTTCTTATAGGTTTTTCTATCTGAGAAGAAGTTGTCGAAGGCAATTAGTGTATTGGTGTCTGGCCAAAGCACGTTGACAATAATTTTAGTTTTTTGAAGGGAGGATTATTATGGGCAAGAAATTGATTTATTTAACCTGCCTTGTTTTAGTAGCAAGCATGGCAGGTAACGCCTCAGCCGAGATCGTCGGTCACTGGAAGCTCGATGAAGGTTCCGGCACCATTGCGACAGACTCTATCGGTGGCCATGATGGAACCTTGATTGGTAACACAGCTTGGGTCGCAGAAGGAAAGTTAGGTGGAGCACTACAGTTCGACGGTGATGGTGACTATGTGGACTGCGGAAACGATCCTGTGTTCAATCCAGAGGGTAGCTTCAGCGTCACGATATGGTCATACATTAGTGACTGGGGCTCGCCCTGGGGTAGGTCTATATTCAGCAAGGGTGGTGATGCTGATGCCGCTGGTAGAATGGGCTGGGCAATACGAAGGCACGGAGAAGACACCCTATGCTTTACGTGTGCAGGCCTTACAACAACAGAGGAGATAGGAACCAACATATTGGGTAACACGGCAGCGCCAATGAATGAATGGTTTCACATTGCCTGCGTATATGAAATCGATAACATGGCGTACATTTATATTAATGGAGAAGCTGACGCAAGCTATGCCGCTACAGGGACAATAACACCCGGCACCGGCGATCCCAGTGTGTATATAGGAACCAGAAGCAGCGGTGCTGGTACCGCGCCGGATTCGTGGGATGCATCCTACTTCAACGGTATGCTCGATGATGCGCGCTTCTATAACCATGCAGTGACCGAGGTGGATGTTAAGCTGATTATGGAAGGTAAAGAAGCAAAGCCGACTACGATGGCTGCTAATCCAAAACCTGCTAATAATGCCGTAGAAGTACCAAGGGATGTTATCCTTAGCTGGGGGCCGGGATCCTTCACTGAAACGCATGATGTGTACTTCGGAACAGCTTTAGACGATGTCAACGAAGCCAGCAGAACCGATCCGCGGAGCGTCCTCCTGAGTCAAAACCAAGACGCTACAACTTATGATCCTGAAGGTCTTCTCGAATTCAACCAGACCTATTACTGGCGGGTCGATGAGATCAATGATGTGGACCCGAATAGTCCCTGGAAAGGCGACCTCTGGAGCTTTACGGTAGCCAACTTTACAGTAGTGGACAACTTTGAAGATTATAACGACACCACTAATAAAATATACGATACATGGACAGACTACTTTGTGAATAACACAGGCATGACTGTGGGTCACCTTGATCCTCCTTTTGCCGAGCAAGGTATAGTTCGCAGTGGCTCTCAATCCATGTACATGCGTTACGACAACGATGGCACTATAAATGAGGGGACCGAGTTAGAGCAGATCGGGACACTCACTTATTCTGAAGCAGAACGCCCGTGGGAGGATGCTCAAGACTGGACAGCAAACGGCGCTGATTCCTTAACGCTGTGGCTGCGAGGCTTATCGGCATCTGTTGGCAGCTTCACCCCTGAGGGGCAAGC
>CAZVWH010000012.1:0-44068 GCA_964631175.1 uncultured Pirellulales bacterium
ACGTCGCCAAGGCTGTGGGCGCAATCGCTGAGGGTAGGCTTGATTTCTCCACAGGTCAGGTTATAAATGTCGATGGTGGTTTCCATCTGAGAAGACTTTAAGAAAAATCCTAATTTCTAAATCTGTAACCGTTCACGGGAAAACCGCATTTTTGTCATTGCGAGCGAAGCGAAGCAATCTAAAATCGTACGTTTTTGAGATTGCTTCGGCCTAAAGGCCTCGCAATGACACAAAAACGCCTTATTTTCTGCGTGAACGGTTACCTAAATCTTAATTTCTAAACAATATCAAATTATCAAAATACAAATGATCAAAACATTTGGAATTTCGGATTTTGATCATTTGGATCCTTCGGCTTAGCTCAGGACAGGTTTGTTTAGGATTTAGGTATTAGAATTTAGAATTTTGTGGAGCAAGGAATTATGGATATAAAAAGTACGCTAACAACACTTCTCAGAGATGGTCTTATTCTTGTATTTAATCAGGATAAGCTCGATGTTGTCAAGACAGCCGAGGCACTTATTAAAGCGGGTGTAAATAATGTGGAAGTAACCTGCCGGATAAAAAAACCTCTGGAAAAGCTGACGACTTTGTGCAAGGAGCTTCCGGACTTTGTAGCCGGTGCTGCGAGCTTAATCGACTCACCTGAAATGCTCGATGTTTATAATAAAGCTAATCCGGATGATCCGCTGCCGTCGCTTCAGCAGGTGGCCGATGCCGGTGCTAAATTCCTTGTTTCCGCTGCGAACTTCCGTAACGAAAGCTACAAAAAATTTGCCGGCAAGCTTCCCATGATACCCGGCTGCGGTACGGTTACGGAAATTATTGACCAGTTTTCCAAGGGAGCAAATCTGTGTAAGGTATTCCCAGCTAAACAGCTTGGTGGGCCGGCTTTTGTTAAGGCAGTCGAGCCGGCTATTCACAAGATGATTAGTCTGGTGCCGACCGGCGGGACAAACGCCGATAACATACCTGACTACATTGACGCAGGGGTTCTGGTCCTGGGCGGTTCATTCAGCATGGTTGAAAAGGTAACGATGAAGAAAATCATCGACGAGCAGGACTACGACCTCTTAGCCAAAGAGCTTACACGGATTAAACAATTGATAGACAAGCTGCGGGCGGAAAAATATCCCGACGTCGATTTTGCCGGAGCGTCCCTCGAACAGATAAGTAAAGTAACAGGCAGAAACTTTAATATTAATTGATGAGTATTTGGATTACGAAAACGAAAAAAATAAACAATCAGACCGTTACCTTTCATCGTTTCAACACGGTAGTTGTCGGGGCAGGGGCGGCAGGAATGAACTGTGCCGTGCACCTGTATGAGTTTATGGAGCAAAAAGGCGTTGACAATCCTCAGGACAAAATTGCCGTAGTAACCGCCGGGCTGGGACTGGGCGCATCGCGGATGAGCGGCTCCGATAAGCAAACCTACTATAAGATAGGTACAAGTCCGGATGTCCCTGACAGCGCCGAAGATTTCGCCAAGAGTCTAACGGCAGGCGGGTGCTGCCACGGCGATTTGGCCTTAGCAGAAGGCATTGGCTCTCTTCGGGAGTTTTATCACCTCGTTCAGGTTGGTGTCCCCTTCCCTCATGATTCGATGGGCACATATATTGGCTACAAAACCGATAATGACCCAAACGAACGAGCTACGTCAGCCGGTCCCAAAACGAGCAAATTCATGAGCGAGTGTCTGCAGAAAGAACTTGAGCGTTACGGCGTTAAGATTCAGGACCAGCAGGAAGTCGCACATCTACTGGCGGTTGGCACTGGCAAATCCAAACGGCTTGTAGGCGTTGTCACCATAGATAAGAAAAACATCAGCAAATCAAATTACGCTATAAATGTTTTCTTAGGATCAAATATTGTTTTAGCTGCTGGTGGGCCAGGCGAGCTTTATAAAACTACTGTCTATCCGAGGGGTCAATTAGGTATCCATGGGCTTGCGTTTAAGACAGGTCTGATTGGAGCAAACCTGACCGAATCACAATTCGGATTGGCCAGCACAAAGTTCCGCTGGAACGTCTCCGGCACATATATGCAGGCGATACCGCGAATCTTCAGCACAGACGCCGACGGCAAAGACGAAAAAGAATTTCTGGCCGACATATTCGGCTCAATGAGCAAGATGGCTACGAATATCTTTCTTAAGGGTTATCAATGGCCCTTCGACCCGCAGCGAATCGAGAACCTGCAATCATCATTGATTGATATTCTGGTATTCAACGAAACACAAAAAGGAAGACGCGTCTTTATGGATTTTCTACATAATCCGCCCGGCAGTGACACAATTGAAGAGTTTGACATCAATGCACTTGAGCCGGAAGCCAAGGAGTATCTGCAAAAGGCCGGCGCTCTGCAGAAAACGCCCATCGAAAGATTGGCTCACATGAATACTCCTGCCATCGAGATTTACAAGGAAAATGGCATAGATTTATATTTGGAATCCCTTGAAATCGCTGTCTGCGCCCAGCATAACAACGGCGGTTTTGCCGTGAACAACTGGTGGCAGTCCAATATAGTGCAGACTTTTATAATCGGCGAGATGGCCGGCACTCACGGAGTCAAACGCCCGGGCGGCTCCGCCCTCAATGCCGGCCAAGTGGGCGGTCTGCGAGCGGCGGAATATATTGTAAATGTCTATGGCTATAAGATGGCGGATTATTCGGACAAACAATCCGAGATTGACCGGCAGCTAAGTGACTTTATAGCCGGCTTTGAGCGGTATAAAAGCTCGACCGGCTTTGATCCTGAGCAGGTGTTGGAAGAAATCCGAAGCCGAATGACCTTGTCGTCGGGACATATAAGAGAATTGAACGACGCTCAAAAGGCACTTACAGAAGCAGTACAGCTTTACAAAGATATAGGTCAAAAAGGTTTCAATACAAAAATTCCCGAAGATATAATCACAGCGATACAGGCGGAGCATCTTGCTTTGACCAGCGTTGCATATCTAAAGGCTGTTGTGGAATTACTCCGGCGGGGCAGCGGCTCACATGGTTCTCATCTTGTCCTGTCTGAAGACGGCGTTGAGATACATCCCGATGTGATTGATAAAGCCACAGAGAAACCTCTGAAATTTAAATCAGAGAATAAATCGTTAAGAAGTTCTATTTTACAGATTGAATACGATGAAGGCGCGCCCGATTTGTTCCGAAGCAGCAGCGCAGGATTAAGGCCGGCACCGAGCGACAGAAAAGCTTTTGAGCCGGCCTGGCAGGATTATAGAGAAGGAAAAATATACTAAAATCCTAAGCACTAAATCCTAAATTCTGAACAAATTCAAATGACTAAAATTCAAAATTCTAAACACCTTATTTATTTGAACATTTGGATTTAAATATTATTTAGTGCTTAGAATTTAGATATTAGGATTTACTTAACTATGATGATTAAGGCGGTCAAATGGATTGGTGGTGTTGACGGCTTTTTAGAGCTTATAGACCAGCGTCGTCTGCCCATTGAGTTTGCAAAGATTCGGTGCCGCGATATCGAGCAGCTCTATGAAGCGATAAAAACGCTTGCCGTTCGTGGCGCTCCTGCTATAGGCGTTTCGGCAGCATACGGTCCGGTGTTGGCCCTACAACAATTGAAAACCGAAAGCACCATTCAGCAGGGTCGTGACGCTGTAGTCAAGGCATGTAAGTATTTAGCATCGGCTCGTCCAACTGCCGTCAATTTGTTCTGGGCACTTGAGCGAGTTCGGCAAGGAGCTGATAGATTCATTGCTAATCAGCCCAATGCAGCTTTACAGCAATTGCGCGAGATTGTCTTGAAAGAGGCCAATGCTATTTATCAGGAAGATGTGGACATGTGCCGACGCATCGGCCAAAATGGTGAAAGATTTATTAAGGACGGCTTTGCTGTTTTGACGCATTGTAACGCAGGCGCACTTGCGACCGCAGGGCAGGGAACAGCACTATCGGTATTGTTTGAGGCACATAAAAGGGGCAAAAAATTCAAGGTTTATGTAGATGAGACTCGGCCACTATTGCAGGGTGCCCGGCTGACAACCTGGGAGCTAAAACAAGCCGACATAGGGACGGTGCTTATCTGTGACAATATGGCGGGATGGCTGATGAAACAGGGTAAAATCAATGCGGTTATAACCGGCGCCGACCGAATCGCAGCGAATGGTGACACGGCAAATAAGGTCGGCACATATAGCCTGAGTATCCTTGCCTGGCAACATGGTTTGCCTTTTTATGTCGCGGCTCCAACAAGCACTTTTGATTTTGGTATAAAAAGCGGCGACGAGATTCCTATTGAGCAAAGGGCAGCCGATGAGGTGACAATGTTTGCCGGGACATCCGTCGCTGCGGATGGAGTTGGTGTATATAATCCGGCTTTTGATGTTACAGAGGCAAAAAATATTACCGCCATAATTACCGATAAAGGCGTAATTGAAAATCCCAATATTAATAATATCCGTGAACAATTTAAGTAATTGAAAACCCCCCAGTGAAACTGGGGGGCTGAATATTTAGCCCCGCAATTTATTGCGGGGTTTTCAGGTTGGCGGTTTTATGGTTATGGTTGAAGCTGCACAAAATTCGAAATTCACCGCCGAATCAGAGCCTTTGCTTCGCTGGCGGAAACGCAATTCGTATTACTACAAATGGCTGGATAAAATTTATCAATTTGTTGTTCAGCCGAACAGCAGGGTTTTGCACGTCGGCTGTGAATGCGGCGACCTCTTGGCTGCTGTAAAACCGGCTTATGGAGTTGGTGTTGATGATGACC
Source organism: uncultured Pirellulales bacterium (assembly GCA_964631175.1). GTDB lineage: Bacteria > Planctomycetota > Phycisphaerae > Sedimentisphaerales > Anaerobacaceae > CAZVWH01. The sequence goes on from CAZVWH010000012.1 coordinate 4,750, forward strand.
CGCAGGCCGTTGAATCGGCTAAATCGCGATTCCCGCATCTTAACTTTTATGTCGCAGACCCGCATGAATTACATTTGAAGGAGAAATTCGATTATGTCCTTATTTGTAATTCGTTAGGCAGATGGCGTGACATACAGCAGGTGCTGGAGCGGATTCGTCCGGCAACCGACGAAAACACGCGCATCGTGATAACCTACTACAATTATCTTTGGGAAGGTATCTTGCGGTTAGGCTCGATGCTGCGAATTCGACAGCCTTATTCATATCAAAACTGGCTTCCGTCAGAAGACATTGTGAACTTACTGAAGTTGACCGACTTTGATGTTATTCGGACCGATTCTTTTTTGCTGATGCCCAAGCGGATTCCGCCGTTAACGACTTTGTGCAATTATTTTCTTTCTCTGCTGCCGGGCTTTCGTTTCTTTAATTTAGTATATCTTGTGGTAGCTCGTCCCGCTCCTGTTGCCCAGCGTGATGAGGATTTGTCCGTTTCGGTTGTTGTTCCGTGCCGAAATGAGCGTGGCAATGTTGAAGATGCGATAAGACGGATTCCACAGATGGGCCGGCAGACGGAGATAATCTTTGTTGACGGCAATAGCACAGACGGCACGGCTGAAGAGATAGAATCGCAGATAATAAGACATCCACAGCGCAATATTCGTTTGGTTCGACAGGGCAGCGGCTTCGGTAAGGCTGATGCAGTGAGAAAAGGCTTCGCAGCAGCCGAAGGTGACGTGCTGGTTATCCAGGATGCCGACCTGACGGCTCAGCCTGAGAATTTGCCGAAATTTTTCAGGGCTCTGCGCGACGGCAAGGGCGAGTTTATAAACGGCTCCCGACTTGTCTATCCGATGGAAAAACAGGCCATGCGGTTTTTGAATCTCCTTGGAAATAAGTTTTTTGGGGTGCTGTTTAGCTGGCTGCTGGGACAGAGATTCAGAGACACACTCTGCGGAACAAAAATGATTCGCAAAAAAGACTACGAAAAAATTGAGGCCAACCGTTCTTATTTTGATGATTTCGATCCCTTTGGTGATTTCGACCTTATTTTCGGAGCAGTCAAGCTTAACCTCAAGGTAGTTGAGGTGCCTGTGACTTATCATGCGAGAACCTATGGCAAAACAAACATCAGCCGATTCAGACACGGCTGGCTGCTGCTGAAGATGAGCTGGATAGCGTTTAAAAAAATCAAGTGGCTGGGAACCCCCAGTAAAACTGGGGGCTAAATAATATTTAGCCCCGCGTTTTACGCGGGGTACTTTCATACATATGTCAATGACAGATTGCCTACCCAAATTGAAACTGTTGCCATACCGAGAATATGCCGGCGTGGACCGCGACAATCCGCTTCGATTCTATTTCTGGCCTGTCATTGGCAGGATGTATCGCAGAAGGATAGAGCTGTGTTTGGCTGAATGCACCGGTGGGCAGCGCGTCTTGGAGGTGGGCTTCGGTGCCGGCGTGACATTTCTGAATCTTCACGAAAGGTATAAAGAAATCTATGGGTTGGACCTGAATGCCTCGGTTGAAGATGTCGCATTCGTATTCAGAGCAAGACAGATTGAGACGCATTTGCAAAATGGTAGTGTGCTTGCAATGCCTTATCCCGACAATTTTTTTGACACAGTTTTATTGATTAGTGTCCTTGAGCATTTAAGGCCTTCTGAGCAGGCTCAGGCCTTTGGCGAGGTTCGCCGGGTTCTAAGACCCGCAGGCCAGGCGATATATGGCGTGCCCATCGAACGCCGCTTTATGGTGGCGATGTTCCGGCTGTTGGGTTTTAACATTCGTGAGCATCACTTCTCCACACAGAAGGATGTGTTCAATGCCGCCAACGGTGTCTTGGAAAAAGTAAAAGTTATCCGGATGCAAAGTATCCCTTCGTTCTTCGGACAGGTCTATGAAGTCGGACATTTTATCAAAAACCGTCGATAAAATAGTAATGAAGAAAACCCCCAAATAAATTTGGGGGCTAAATATTTTATATGAATATCCTTGAATGGCTCAAACAACCTGAAACCAAATATATCAGAGACCTTGACGACCTGGTTGCTACTTTGCTACATGCCAAGATTATACAGAAAAAGCCGTTTCTCAAAAAATTATATATTGATTTTTACAAGCAATTTGAGCGGGCTATACCTGACTTTGAGAAGAAGGTTCTTGTTGAGCTTGGCAGCGGTGGTGGCTTTATTAAAGAAGTTATACCCAATGTTATTACATCTGACATCCTTGAGCTGCCGAATGTCGATAAGGTCTTCTCGGTTTTGGATATGCCATTTGAAAAGGAAAATGTGGATGCTTTTTTTATGATCGATGTCCTTCATCACGTTACTGAGCCAAGGGCGTTTTTTACAGAAGCCTTGCGCTGCCTGAAAACAAGTGGTAAAATAATTATGATTGAGCCGGCAAATACGTTATGGTCGAGGTTCATTTATAAGAACTTCCATCATGAGCTTTTCGATACGCAGGCCCAATGGGAGATGAAAGAGCATGGGCCGCTTTCACATGGAAATGGTGCACTGCCGTGGATAATCTTTAGTCGTGACCGTCAGATATTTGAAGAAGAGTTTCCTAAATTGCGAATTGTAAGTATGCGCAACCACACACCAATTCGATATCTGCTCAGCGGCGGTTTGACACTGCGACAATTGGTTCCATCATTTACTTATTCGGCTGTTAAAGCTGTTGAATATTTATTGTCCCCGCTTGATAATTTGTTGGGCATGTTTCAAACGATAGAAATGCAAAAGCGATGAGTAAACGGAAGATAAAAAAGTCGAGAAGGACAGGGATGAAACACATACGGGTTATGTCCATTAACCAGGTTGAAGCTGAAGAGCTTGCGCGGTGGGAAAGATACTTGGAGCTTTTTTTGATAGGAGCTTTTCTTGCTTTCGGCATATATCAATCGGCTCTTTATTTCGGCCATAAGGTTGTTCCCATATCGGATTTTCCCGACATTGTCGGAGTCGGTCACGACCTTTTATCTTTCAGACTTCCGGCACGCTTCAAGCAGGCGCCGGTAGTCGGCATTCTGCAGGCCTTGCTTTCATACGTTGTCGGCGGACAGCATCCCGACCTTACAGCCGGCTGGCTTCTCAACGCGATTTTACATCCGCTCAATCTGATTTTGTTTTATCTTCTCGGCAGACAAATAATCGGCAGGTCCGCCGTCTGGTTTGCCGTCATCGCCATACTTAATCACTGGCTGATATGTATGCTGATCGAGCCTATTATGGAGACGTCGCTGCTGTTTTTCTCGCTGCTGACGTTTTATTTGATTTTTAAACGCTCGAACTGGTGTTATGTTTTTGCCTCTATAGCCACAATGGTGCGTTATGAAGGAGCGGCTCTGATTTTGGCTGCCTTTGTGATGGATATGATTTACCGCAAAAGCAAACAGGAGCGAATTCGTGCCTTTTTATATTCGGCTCTGGCGACCATTCCTCTTATACTTTGGATGCTTGGCACAATTCTGACCTGGGAGCCGGGGACAAGCCATTATCTAAACGTGCTGTTTACTAAAAAATATTCTGAGGCGTTCGCTTCTTCTGCCCAGAGCAGAACCGGCATCTTGCTGCACATGAGGCTGTTGTGGACGGTGGCTTTTTGTCCTTTGTTTATGCCATATCCCGGAGCTGGTGATGGTTTTGCCGGGATGCTCTTTATGCTAAGTAAAATCCTTGCAGTTGTTAGCTTTTTCTTTGGTGCTGTTTATGGATTGTATAAGCGCCGGTGGGAAATACTGGCTTTACTTATATTTTTTGTGCCGTATTTTTTACTTCATGCGTTCTATCCGTATCCTCTGCAAAGATTTCACACCAACATTTTCTGGATAGCATTACTAATATGTTTGTTTGGTATGCAGAGCATTTGGAGGATTATAGATAGAAACGGTCGGTTACCTAAGGCAGTTGTAATAATACTGCAGAGCTTGGTGGTTATAGTATCAATAATTTGGCTCATCCCACTCATTAGTTATTTGCCGGGGATAAATTCGCTCAGCCCCCGCTCAGCTTCCGTGCCTTATGCGGCAATGATGTTAGTGATGCTTATTTTTGCCGGACGGATTTATATTTATAATTTCAGGTGCTTTCTGCGTGAGTTTTCCATATTAGCGCTATTATGCCTGATCATTGTGTCCAATCACTTTACGCTGGTTCAGTTTGTCGGCGACGGGCAACAGGATGCGGAATTCAAACTTTTAGCAGACTGGTATATAGAAAATGCTCAGCCCGGCGAGAAGATGGGCGTCTATATGGCTGCTATAGTAAGGATATTTGCTCCAAAGTATGCAGAGAATATCGTCCGTTTGCCGGAGGCTGACAGTCCTTCTGAGTTTGTTAAAGTCTGTCGTGACCAGGGCATTACTTACGTTGTATGGGCAACAAGGGAGGGCTTGACAGATAAGCATACCGGCTATAGACAGCTCGGTCTCTACGAGAACATAGCGCATTTGCTATACTCGGAAGACACGGAGGATTATCAATTTGTTACACAGGTTGGCGTAGATAGTGGCTATGTCAATATTTTCCGCCTCCGGTAAAGTCTGAAGACGGAGGACGAATAACAGAAGACAGAAACGCAGAATTCAGAAATCTGTCCTCTGTCATCCGTCTTCTGTCCTCTGGGGTCAGACCGCGATAACCTCTTTGACTTCGGGCACTTTTTCCTTCAGGATTCTTTCGATGCCCATTTTCATAGTCATCGTAGCGCCTGGGCAGCCCTGGCAGGCTCCCTGAAGTTGTACCTTGACAGTATTATCGTCATCGGTTCCTACCAGTTCGACGTCGCCGCCATGGCCCTGCAGGGCCGGCCGAACCGACTCGATTACCTCTTTGACTTTTTCCTCGAATGTTTTTTCAGCTTCAATTTCACCGCAACCGCATTGATCACACATTTGAAATCTCCTAAGATCGATTCTGTCGATTAATTATAGCAGCAGTTTGGCTGGAGACCAAGTTATTTTTGTGTATTTACGACTTGCCTGTGTCTTTGTTTGCTTAAAAAGGGCCAAAAAAATTATTGTTGGTACAGCAAAATTGCCGAAAACTATTTGACAGTAGGTGTTTTGTTTTGTATAATTATTCCGTATTTGTATGAAAACATGCAAATACAGTCCTGAGATCCGCCGTGTGCGGAATTACGGGATTATAGTAGGGCTTAAATCTTCGAGTGGTTAGATCGTTCTTGTGGTAAGAATGATTGAATCATCGGAGCAGCCTGGAAAGCTGTAATTGGAGTTCCCTAAAAGTGGGTTCCTCCGGAATAACGATTAATGTTTATCAGGAAAGGAACACAAATGGCGTCCAAAACTCGCACACAGACCTCACATGCTGACAAATCATCCCTAAAAACCGGCGCACAAATTATAGTTGATACCCTTATCGAGCAGGGTGTTGATAGACTGTTCTGCTATCCCGGCGGTGTGGTACTTCCTTTGTTCGACAGATTGTACGATGCGCCAATCAGATTCATAAATCCCCGGCATGAGCAGGGCGGCTGTCACATGGCCGATGCATACGCTCGTGCCAGCGGCAAAGTCGGTGTGGTTATCGTAACCAGTGGGCCTGGAGCCTGCAATTTGGTTACCGGCTTGGCTACGGCCATGATGGACTCGGTGCCGATAGTTGCCCTTACAGGCCAGGTCCGCACAGAGCTTATCGGAAATGATGCGTTTCAGGAGGCGGATACTACCGGCATAACCCGTCCGGTCACAAAATACAATTGCATTGTAAAGAGAATTGAAGACCTCGCCCGTACCATTCGGGAAGCATTTTATATTGCTTCGACGGGTCGGCCAGGTCCGGTAGTGGTTGATATACCTGTTGACATTGAAGTTGACAAATGTAGTGTAAACGGACAGGCTGGGATGAATCTGCCCGGCTACAAGATTCGCACCAAAGGCAACGCCAGACAGATATCAACAGTGGCTCGTGCGATAAACAATTCCGAGCGGCCGGTACTTTATATCGGCGGCGGTATCATTACCGCTAACGCAAGTGAAGAAGTACGAACCTTGGCTGAAAAAGCACAACTGCCGGTTACTACCACTCTTTTAGGACTCGGTGCTTTCGATCAAAGAAGGCCGGAATCACTGGATATGCTCGGAATGCACGGATCGGCGTATGCTAATTACGCCGTTCAGGAATGCGATTTGCTAATCGCAATCGGAGCTCGTTTTGATGATAGAGTTACGGGTAAGGTAAAGACCTTTGCTTCCGGCGCAAAGATAGTCCATATAGATATTGATCCGTCCAGCATATCCAAAAACGTGCGTGTAGATATTCCTGTTGTGGGCGATGCTAAAGAGATACTAATCGAATTGATTAAAGAAGTGGAATTTCGCGAGAGGAAGCAATGGTTTAAGAAGATTGCCGACTGGAAGAAGAAATATCCCTTTAGTTACGACCGACAGGCAACGACGGTTAAGCCACAGTATGTTATTGAGGAGCTTTGTCGTCAGACTAAAAGTGAGGCAATTATTACTACAGGCGTTGGCCAGAACCAGATGTGGGCTGCTCAGTTCTATCGCTATATCAAGCCGAGGCAGTTTATCAGCTCCGGCGGTTTGGGTACTATGGGTTACGGCCTGCCTGCTGCTATAGGTGCGCAGGTGGCAAAGCCGGAAGATACGGTTATAGATATCGATGGAGACAGCGGCTTTAATATGACTATGACTGAATTATCCACAGCCGTTCAGTACAATTTGCCCGTAAAGGTTTGTATCTTAAACAACGGATATATGGGGATGGTTCGGCAGTGGCAAGAACTGTTTTACAATAAACGCTACTCCAATAGCTCGCTGGTTAATCCTGATTATGCCACGGTTGCGCAGGCGATTGGCGCGGTCGGTATTACCGTCGATAAAAAAGAGGATGTTGCCAAGGCCATCAAGAAAATGCTGGCTGAGAAGAAACCTTGCGTTGTTGACTTTAGGATTGACCGAGAGGAAAATGTCTGGCCGATGGTGGCGGCGGGCAAAAGCCTAAATGAAATGGATGGCCTTGATATATTGGAAAGTCTGGCATGAAAAGGAAAACCCCCAGTGAAACTGGGGGCTAAATAACAGATATGTTTAGCCCCCCAATCCTTCGACCTGGCTCAGGACAGGTTTATTGGAGGGTTCTTGCTACGGGGTTCAAAAATTCGATAATTGGGGTACAGAAGATGAAACATATAATCAGTGCATTAGTCGAAAATAAACCCGGCGTTCTGGCCCACGTTGCGGGTATGTTTGCCGCTCGTGGATTCAATATTGACTCATTGGTTGTCGGCAGAACCGAAGACACGGGTCTCAGCCGAATGACTCTTGTTGTAGTCGGCGATGACCGGGTCGTTGAGCAGGTCCGAAAGCAGTTAGCTAAGATTATTCCAGTTGTTAAGGTTCAGGATTTTGCGGGCGAGCCGGTTGTATCTCGCGATTTGATGCTGATAACAGTTTCGACCCCGCCGGATAAACGGCCCGAAATTTTCTCGATGATAGAAATGTTCAGAGGTAAAGTCGTAGATATTAGCCAAAAGTCACTTATGATCGAGGTAAGCGGGCCCGAGTCCAAGATTGAAGCATTCATCGAGGTGTGCAGGCCATACGGCATCAAAAACGTAGCCAGAACCGGAACAATCGCCATGCCGAGACAGGCAAAGACCGAGATGTAAATGATTTTGTGCGTCAAAAGATTGTGAACCCCGCAGTAAATCCTTCGACCCGGCTAAGGACAAGTTTATTGGAGGGTTCTATTTTATACGGCTTTTTATTCCTTGCCTGATAGGGGGCTTTGCATATAATATGCACTTTGCGCGCAATTGTATTATTGAAAGAAGCGTAGTTAGAAAATAAGGAGAGTTAAAGCTATGGCAGCAAAAATTCATTATGAAAAAGATGCTCCGATAGATCCGTTAAAGGATAAGAAAGTAGCGGTTATCGGCTATGGTAGTCAAGGACACGCGCATAGTCTGAATTTGCGGGATAGTGGCATCGAAGTTGAAGTGGCTGAGCTGGAAGGAACCGACAACTTTAAACTCGCCGTTGAGCATGATTTTAAACCAGGAGATATAAAAACAGCTATGGACAATGCGACGCTGATTATTGTAACTGTCCCTGATGAAATTCAGGCGAAGGTGTACAAAGAGGCAATCGAGCCGAATCTGGTAGCGTCTCAAACGCTCGGTTTTTGCCACGGCTTTAATATTCATTTCAAATACATCGTACCGCCGAAGGATGTGAACGTAATTATGATCGCTCCGAAGGGGCCGGGACATCTGGTCCGAAGTGAGTTTAAAAAAGGCGGCGGCGTAGCAAACTTGATAGCTATTCAGCAGGATGCCACCGGTAACGCAAAGGAGATTGCATTAGCCTGGGCAAATGGAATCGGTGGTGCACGTGCAGGCGTTATTGAAACAACATTTAAAGAAGAGACAGAGACAGACCTGTTCGGCGAGCAGTGCGTGCTCTGCGGCGGACTTACATCGCTTATTAAAGCCGGCTTTGAAACCTTAGTGGAAGCAGGTTATCAGCCTGAGATTGCATACTTTGAATGTATGCACGAGGTAAAGCTCATAGTTGACCTTATGTATCAGGGCGGCCTAAGTTATATGCGATACAGTATATCCAACACTGCTGAGTACGGTGACCTAACCCGTGGGCCGAGAATTATCAACGACCAAACCAAAGCTGAAATGAAAAAAATCCTGTCGGAGGTGACATCAGGCCAGTTTGCCAAAGAGTGGGTGGACGAATACCAAGGGGGATTGAAAAAATTTAAGCAGTTGTATGACAAAGACTACAATTGCCAGCTCGAAAAAGTCGGCAAAACTCTGCGCAAAATGATGAAGTGGATCGAGGCGAAAGAGGTCTAACTATTAGCAAATAACTGCTATATCACTATCAGTGCGAAGGAAATTATTATCAAGGCGGCAGAGTCACTGGATGTGTAAGAAACACCTAATCACTTGCGAAACACAACCCCCAGTTAAACCGGGGGCTAAATATTTAGCCCCACGTTTCACGTGGGATCTTTTGGGAGTTCTTCGATTTTCTATTTTCCGGCTTCTACTTCTTGTTGTTTTGTGCTGTGCATTATATGGTTGTTCTATCGATCAGTATTTCAAGCCGAAAGAGATTTCTTATGAGGAGCTTTCCGCCTGCTACGGCAGAATAAAGCTAAAGGCCACGAGCAGTCTTGATGTGCTGGAGATGCTTCATAAGCCGGGATATGAGCTTGAACCGGGCTCTGTCGAGCTGCTTAGTCAAAGTGACACCGCCGCAGCATCGTTAGGACAGAGCAAAAGCGGTTATAAAACCTGGTTTACTATGGTTGTCTTCAACGAACAAAGTATGACCGCAGAAAGAAAGTATTTTTATTTAGTGGATGAAAAAGCCAAGACTTCGCTGATTTCGCCAGGTGAGGGCCTTATTTTTGACGGCCAAATCATATTGCCTGTGGAAGTGCTTGAGAAGCCATACATGACCGAAGAAGCAAAGCAAATAGCGATACTAAAGTGGATTGCCGATAGCATTAGAAAAGACACCGATGAGCTTAGCAAAGCTGCAGCAAATGAAGCAAGCCAGAGTTACCAAAAGCTTGCTGTCTCCGGCATGTTCATGAATCAGGTATTTAAAACAGTTTTGCTTGAATTAGACAAATCTCCTGCACTGGCAAAGAACCTAAGTGACAAAAGCGGCATTCAGTTTGATCATTTGAATTTCGACAAGGGCAAAATCCAAATGACTGTTGATGACAGCATCGTTACCATTAAAATCACGTTAGGCAGCTTTATTGATATGTTTGAAAATGAGGAAGAAACCGTCACCACGGCTCGACTGAGCTCGCCGAAGTCAGGTCTGACGGCTAAACAGAATATTTAGCCCCCAAATCCCCGCCTTCGCGGGAACAAGTTTATTTGGTTTTTTTTATATCGGATTATATATCCACAACAAAAGAGTGGGTCTGTAAGCCGAGTTCTGTATCCTGCCGAAAGTGACAGGCGACAGTCATTTATCTTGACCAACTGTTACCAGTTGGCTCTCCCGAAGAATCGAGAAGCGACCTACCCACTGGTCGAACCCGCCTTTGGCAGATTCACACTCGGGCCGAGTAACCAGCTACTTGGTCTTGCAGGCGGTGGGGTTTACCCTGCCGAAGCCGTCACCGGCTCCGCGGTGCGCTCTTACCGCACCATTTCACCATTACCTGTTTCCGCCGGAGGCGGACCATCGGCTGTGTATTTTCTGTGGCACTTTCCCTGGTCCACCGAAGGTGGACCGGTGGCTGTTAGCCACCACCGTTGCCCTATCCTGCTCGGACTTTCCTCCCCCGCAGCTTCGTCCCTAAGGGACAAAACGGCGGGGGCGACTGCCCGACCCACTCTTTTCAATCGCTTCAGTTATCGTAAATAATTATAATATAAATATGCTTTGTTTTCCACCTTTATTTTGGATCTATGATCAGGTGGATACCACCTGATCCCCGCAACTTCACTCCGCCGAAGAGGCTACGCAAAGGCGAGTAAATTGCGGGGCTGTACATTTGCGGTTACACATCTTTCGATATTTCGATGTGTTTTTTGGAGTGCGCATCATCGGTTTCGGGGAAATCGCTTCTGAAATGCACGCCTCGGCTCTCCTGACGCTGTTGAGCAGCGTGTGCCATAAGCAAGGAAACAGTGAGCATATTTTGGCACTCCCACCCTGCAGGCGAGTCAAAGACTTTGTCCATTACATAACGCTGCCAGAACCTGATAATCTCCTCAGCCTCTTTGAGCGGCTGAGCCTTTCGGGTGATGCCGACGTTTCGCCACATAAGGGCTCGAAGCGAGTTCCTAACATCAATAGTATCTAAACGGGTACGATCTGAATGTGGGATTTGGTATTTTATTAGTGGGTGTCTGAGATGGGTAGCGACAACCTTTGTGCTTTGCGACACGACTTGGCCGGCTATTTTGCCGAAGACCAGCCCTTCAAGCAGAGAGTTGCTGCCGAGCCGATTTGCGCCGTGCAGGCCAGTAGATGCTACCTCGCCGCAGGCATAAAGATTTTTGATACTTGTCGCAGCTTTCATGTCGGTTTTCACACCGCCTATCATGTAATGTGCGCTTGGCCGGACAGGAATTAAATCGTGTGTGACATCTATGTTGAAACTTTTACATAACTCGAAAATCCGCGGAAATCTTTTTGCGAAATACCCCTTTCTGAAGTGCTGAACATCCAGATAGACATGAGTGGAGTTTGTTTTCAGCATTTGGGCTAAGATAGCTCGGCTTACAATGTCACGTGGTGCAAGCTCTGCTGCTTCGTGATACTCTTTCATAAAGCGGTGGCCGTTGCTGTCTAAAAGCACCGCTCCTTCGCCGCGAAGTGTTTCTGTTATTAAGGCTCGTGAGGCGCCTGCCACATATAGAGTCGTTGGATGGAACTGCATGAACTCTAAGTCCCACAATACAGCTCCTGCACGGTAAGCCATAGCGATGCCATTACCGGTTGCAACCTCCGGATTGGTGGTTTCGCGATACAATTGGCCTGCTCCGCCGGTGGCCAGGATGGTATTTGCCGCCCAGATTATTTGGAGCCTTCCGTGTTTGTCGTAGCCGATTATTCCTGTACACTTATTGTCCTCGGTAAGCAAATCGATGGCGAAGAAATTTTCTATTATTTTTATGCTGGGATTCTGTCTTACTTTGTTAATAAGGGTCTGAGCGATTATGCGACCTGTTTCATCGCCGTGAGCGTGAGCAATGCGAGGGTGGCTGTGGCCGCCTTCGAGGGTCATAGCAATATGGCCGTTGATTTTATCGAAGTCGGTGCCCCAGCGAAGCAGTTGCTCTATCAGTTCCGGTCCCCGGCGGACAACTAATTCGACAACTTTCTTATCGCTTATACCACAGCCGGTATTAAGTGTATCAGCTATGTGTGATTCAAACGAGTCTTTCTTACCAAGCACAGAGGCAATACCGCCCTGTGCCTGCCAAGTATTGCTGTCCTGGACGGCAGCCTTGCAGACGATGATGACGTTGCATCCCCGACCTAATTGAGGGTCGGCTGCTTCGATAGCGGCCCGAAGACCCGCGATGCCGGCTCCTATCACCAGACAATCGGTGAACAGTTGATTCATAGAAATAGAGTCAATATTCACTAAATAGCGTCGAGGCTCGGATGATATATTTTCTTGCTTATGGGACAACTGATTAAACGGTGCTTGATTAGTCATATCGCTGTTATCCAAAACCCCCAGTGAAACTGGGGGCTAAATATTCTGTTTAGCCGTCGCCGGTAATTCGTCCTTCGTAGTAACTACTACGAAGAAGGACGGCGACGGCATAAAACCCCTAAATATTTTTAAACCGTCACCACCGGGATGACGGCTAAAACGAATTATTTTATAGCAGCTTTTGAGCGGGTCAAAATAGTCTGTTCGGGAAATACCCTTTCGTCATCGGCATATTTCATTACAAACTTCTGAAGCTGCTCAGTCAATGCTGTTAAGACGATACTGTCTTCGACCAATTCATGCTTAACCGCGTTGGGCTCTTCTTTAAGTAATTTTTTCATTTCTTCCTGGTTAGTCCAACGTAGCTTTAACTGGGGTTCAGTGGAGTCTATTATCACAAATGAGTGGCCCGGCATTAGAAAGAACGCATTGAGTAACCAGTCTTCATTTGGGTCCGGCTGAGCACAAGGAAGCCGGCTTGGATAAACGTCAAGAAATAGCCGACTTTCGAGTTTTACTAAATGCGCGAAAAATGAGCCTTTTGTATTGTCTTCGTTGTTGAGAAGGATAAGTTTGTAAGCGATTTCCGGCTTTTTAGGTGGATCAAATTCTCCGTCTTTGCTCGTGCTGTCTTCGACTCGCTTGAACTGCCAGGTGCTTTTCGGATTGTTGGGATCGTCCACCCAGGTGCCGAGCAGTTTTTCCTCAAAGACAATATCTTTTTCCGCGACAAGCGGATGTAGCGACATAACAGGTAAGCAGCCACCCAAAAGGACAGCTAACAAATAGAAAAGAATCTTCTTGATTTTCATTTTGTTTCCTTTCTAAACTCTGAAAATTGTTTATTGTTCATCTTATTATAACGGCCTCGACCAGAGAGTCAATTTAAAGGGCCGTAGAAAACCCCCAAATAAATCCTTCGACTGGGCTCAGGACAGGTTTGGGGGCTAAATATAGGTGATGTATGTTTGACCTGAACATGATTGGCTGGATTGTTATTGTATTATGCTCGGTTTTAGTGGGAATTGCCAAGACAGGTGTTCCCGGTGTTGGAATTCTTGTAGTGCCTTTGATGGCCACTGTTCTGCCGGCTCGCGGCTCGGTGGGCGTGCTGTTGGGTATTTTGATATTGGCAGATCTGTTTGCCGCTGGTTATTATCGACGCAATGCCGAGTGGCATCACGTGCTTCGGCTGCTACCAGCTGCTTTTGCCGGCATCATAGCCGGATATTTTGGGCTGAAGGTGGTTACTAGTGAGCAGCTAAAGCCCATAATAGGAATTATCGTCCTGGCAATGTTAGGTATCAATTACTGGCGCACAAAGATTAAAGGTGAGGATGCACCGATTCCGACGCAATGGTGGTTTGCTGTGGGGCTTGGATTGTTGGCTGGCGTTACCACAATGATGGCCAACGCAGCAGGGCCCGCTATGATTATTTATTTACTGGCTATGAGACTGCCAAAAATTGAATTTGTGGGGACAAGCGCGTGGTTCTTTTTTATCATTAACTGGCTGAAGGTTCCGTTCAGCGCATCTTTAGAATTGATGACGGCAGAATCTTTGAAACTTGATTTAATGATGCTGCCGTTTATTGCGATTGGAGCAGCAACAGGGATATTGGTACTGAAACGAATCCCACAAAAAGTGTTTAATACTGTGGTACAGATTTTGGCAGCGGCTGCGGCTATCAAACTTTTATTTTGATTAGGAGCTATGCAACTGAACCGGCTGGATGGCATTGTAATTGCTGCTATCGAGATCTTTTGATAAGATTATCGCTAAATAGCCAAAAATTCTGTTATATTATCAGAATACCAGGCTATCAGGTAGTGGGCATCAGGTCAACTTTATTTTCCCTGGTGTTCTGATTTCCAGGTATTCTATACCCTGGTTTTCTGATAACCTGGTTTCCTGATAATGGCGTCAGTAGAAGAAAAACGACAGACTAATTTTAGTCTTTCTATGCCGGTTCAGTATCTCAAGGGTGTAGGCCCGGCCAGAGCCAGGGCCTTTGCGCAATTAGGTGTGCATACGGTTGCAGATATATTGGAATATTATCCACGCGACTGGAGTTTTGCACCTGCGGTAAGAAAGATACGCCAGATTCAGCCCGGCCAGACTGCTGCCATTATCGGTATGGTTGAGTCAATAGACTACCAAAGCTATCGCAGGCGGCCCATATTCGAAGCGATAGTCAGTGACGAGACCGGCGTCTGCAGAATTGTGTGGTTTCACGGCGGCTATCTCCGTGATAAATTAAAACCTGGTCAGGTAATAACGGCTTCGGGCAAGGTCACTTTATACAAACATCAGTTACAATTAACCAATCCGAAGTTTATCCTGAGCGAAGCCGAAGGACTTGCTCCCACTGAGGCAGCGGGAAGAGGGACGAGGGATGAGAGAGGAAAGACGAGGGATGAATCGTTTATCGTCCATCGTCCATCATCCAGCATCCAGCATTTTAGTGGTGGTGTATACCCTGCAAGCAATCAATTGAGCAGTCCACAAATTAAACGTATAATCAGACCTTTGCTTGACAATTTGAACGAGCTTGTTTCCGAGTTTTACGAACAAAGCTTTCTTAAAGAATCAAACCTGATAAGAAGAAACGACGCTTTTGCCTGGATACATTCACCGCCCGACAAGGAAAAACTTGCTCAGGCAAAACACAGATTAAAATATGATGAATTGTTTCTAATGCAGCTTGGATTGGCTCTTCGTCGATACAAAGTGCAACATTTTTCAACCGCGACTGCCTGTAATTACACTGAAGAAATCGACCGACGTATAAGAAAGCGATTTCCATTCCTACTTACCGAGGACCAAGACGCTTGCATCACTGAAATTGTGTCCGACATGAAAAGCTCAAAGCCGATGAATCGGCTCCTGCAGGGTGATGTCGGCTCGGGCAAAACGGTAGTAGCGCTTTATGCAGCTTTATTGGCTGTGGCCAACAAGACTCAAGTGGCTATTATGGCGCCTACCGAGATTTTGGCAGGTCAGCATTTTCTAAGTATCGAAAGATATCTAAAAAACAGCAAAGTAAAAAGAGTCCTTCTAACGCGTGGATTGACCGGCAAAAAGAGAATACAGCTTCTAAACCAAATAAGACAAGGTGAAATTAATATTATTGTAGGAACGGCGGCCTTACTGCAAAAAGACGTGGAATTTCAAAAGCTCGGCTTAGTAGTGATTGACGAGCAGCACAAATTCGGCGTACATCAAAGAGCCAAACTACGAAAGCAAGCTACGCCGCACTGTCTTGTTATGACAGCTACACCTATTCCACGAACGTTGGCGATGACCGCATTTGGCGATTTAGATGTTTCTGTTATCAAACATTCGCCGCCGGGTAGAGGTACAGTAATTACCCGCTGGGTCGATCGGCAAAATCGCAGAAAGGCATACGAGTTTATCCGCGAACGGCTCAGGGCAAAAAAACAAGTGTATTTTGTTTATCCACGAATTGCAGCTATTGTTGATAATGGTGACATTAAGGCGGCAACAGAAGGATGGAAGATGCTTTCTAAAGAAGTCTTTCCGGAGTTTACCGTCGAGCTTTTACACGGCCAGATGCCGTCCGCAAAGAAACATCAAATTATGGCTGAGTTCAGAAAAGGCCAAATTGATGTGCTTGTTTCTACCATAGTTATAGAGGTGGGGGTGGATGTTCCGAATGCAACAATAATGGTGGTAGAAGGAGCGGACAGGTTCGGCCTGGCGCAGTTGCATCAGTTAAGGGGACGCATCGGCAGAGGTACGGCTAAATCGTATTGTCTGCTGTTTGCCGAGACGGATAGCGAAGTAGCCAAAAGCAGACTTGAGGTAATGACCAGGTGCAATGATGGTTTCCAGATAGCCGAGCAGGACTTACGGCTGCGTGGGCCGGGAGAGCTTTTCAGCACCCGCCAGCATGGGCTGCCGGACTTAAAAATTGCAAACATCATTGACGACTTTGACCTGCTGGTCATGGCAAGAAAAAAAGCGTTCCAGTTAGCTTCACAGGACCCTATGTTAACAAAAGCCGAACACAAAAACATCCGTCGAGCACTTCTGGCTAAGTTTGGTGATGCGCTGGGTCTTGCTGATGTCGCTTGATCCCGCTCCGGCCGGCTCGGCCGGGACAAGTTGTCAATTGACAAAGCCCTTTTTACAAATGATAATTGTTTTATGAAGATAACCTACAAAAACAACCGCCTGGAGCAGATTCTGGTCGGCATCAAAGCTGTAACCTCAGCACTGGTGGTGGCATCTTTTGTGATACTCTTTGGCTTTTATGAGCCGTTGCTGCCGGTTCGTGTTCTGTTTGCAATCCAGGTTGGTATGTTGTTCATTTTTCTCACCGGCAAAGTAATTCGGTTTCAAAACGCGGTGTCAAAGAGGGATTATTTGATCGCCAATTGGTTTGAAATACCACTTCTTATAATTTTTTTAATAGTCATTTTAGGTTCCGGACGCTGGTTTGGTGAGGTTGAGCCGGGCAAGGTCAGGTATTTGGCGGTGGGCGTTTATCTTATTATCGAGGTGGTTATCAAGATTTGTATCGCCTCTATAGGTTTGGCTGCAACGGGCAAGAATCCGACACGGGCATTGATAGCCAGTTTTTTGATTTTAATTGTCGCAGGTGCGGGCCTGCTTATGCTGCCAAGGGCGTCCACCCAACAAAGAGCCGGCTTCATCGACGCTCTGTTTACAGCAACCAGCGCTACCTGCGTCACCGGCCTTATCGTAAGAGACACGGGCAAGGACTTCAGCCTGATGGGGCAGATAATTATTTTGGTATTGATTCAGCTCGGCGGTTTAGGAATAGTGATTTTTGGCGTTGTTTTTGCACTGCTGCTGGGTCAGGCTTTGAGCCTGCGCGGCTCAGTAGCGATGCAGGACCTGCTTAGTGCGCGGACGCTCGGCCGGATTGGAAATATGATAGTGTTTATCTTTGCCGGCACAATTCTTATCGAAGCCGTCGGAGCTGTTAGCCTTTTCAGAATGTGGCATGATGTGCCAGGCTGGGCCGGTAACGTACACCAGCAGTGGTTTTGCAGTATATTTCATTCGATAAGTGCGTTTTGCAACGCGGGCTTTAGCTTATTTAATAGCAGCCTTATTGGTTTCAACAGATATTGGCAGGTTTATTTAGTGCTTTGTCCGCTCATAGTCCTGGGAGGGCTCGGCTTCGGCGTGCTATATAATATGGCTAACATCATTGCCGACCGAGTAAAACGCTTTTTTAAGAGACTATTCCATAGGCGCTATAGTATGATGATGGAAGCCCCAAAAAGAATGCAGCTTCAGACCAAGATAGTTCTTAGCATAAGTGCCGTGCTAATAATAGGAGGGATGCTGGCTATACTTTTATTTGAGCGTTATGCCGCACAAGGCGATTCTTCTCAAAAGGTAGGTATTCTGGGTGCACTTTTCCAGTCGATTACCGCCAGAACCGCCGGCTTTAATACGGTTGATATTAAGACGCTATCTCCGTCGAGCAAGTTCATTCTCATTTTGCTTATGTTCATTGGAGGCTCGCCTGGCTCCACAGCCGGTGGTATCAAAACCGTAACTCTTGCGGTAATTGCTATGACTGCTGTCGCAGCCCTACGAAAACGCCAGGATGTTGAAATGTTTCAACGCTCCATCCGGATAGTTGTTGTGGGAAGGGCAATTACCATAGCGCTGCTTTTTGTGGTGGTTCTGTTCTGTGCTGCGCTTGCCTTGAGTATAACAGAGAGCCAGAATCAAAGCAGCTTTACTATGTTGGACACTCTTTTCGAGACAAGCTCAGCGTTAGGCACTGTTGGCTTGACGACCGGCATAACACCTTTTTTGACAGACGCAGGTAAACTTATTATCATAGCGGTCATGCTTATTGGCAGATTGGGCCCGTTGACGTTACTGGCAGCGGTGACTTTCAATTTGAAGACGGCTCGATACAATTATCCGGAAGAGGCTATAATTGTTGGATAATTTTGTCGTGCGTATTGCGTATCGCGTAAAACAAGAACGCAATACGCGATACGATATACGCAATACGATATACGAGGGACGAGTTATGAGGCGGTTTGTAGTCATAGGATTGGGCAGATTCGGACAGAAGTTAGCTGTTGCTTTGGCGATGAGTGGTGCTGAGGTTATAGCTATTGACAGAGATAGAGAAGAGGTTGAGCTTATTCGCGACCAGGTTAGTCACGCGGTCCGCCTCGACAGCACCGACGAAGAGGCTCTAAAGGCTCAGGGTATCGATAAGGTTGACGTGGCTATTATGGGCATCGGCCAGGGCACAGGGCAGGGATTTGAATCTGCCGTGTTGACGGTAGTTAATTTAAAGCAAATAGGGGTAAAACAAATCTATGCCAGAGCGGAAAGCCTGCTTGCCGGCGAGGTCTTTTCCAAGGTTGGTGCTACCGATGTCATTTATCCTGAAATCGAGTCTGCTCAAAGGTGGGCCTATAAACTCATTGCACCGCAAATCGGAGAAAAAATAGATTTTTCACCGGGCTATAGTCTGGCCAGAATAAAGGCGCCCGCCAGCTTTGACGGCAAAACAGTTATGGATTTACAGTTGCGGCAGAAATATAGCATAAACATGGTCTTGATTAAGCGGGGCGAAGACAGTAAAGCCAAGAAAAGTGAAAAAGGCTCAATTATCAATGTCCCCATGCCCGGCACTGTTATTTATGAAAATGATATTCTGATGGTCGCCGGCTCGGATGAAGACTTAGCCAAACTGCCTCAGGAATAAATATTTAGCCCCACAATGCCTCGACTTGGCTCGGGACGGGTTTATTGCGGGGTTATACCTTTCGGTATTTTCTGAGCATATCGAGCAGGTTCTGCATATCTTCCGGCAATGGGGCTTCAAATTTCACAATTTTGCCGGTCGTTGGGTGTTTGAATTGCAGCGTCCAGGCGTGAAGTGCACAACGGCTGATAATAGGCTCCTCCGGCACCGGCTCGGCGTCGGCTAACTGGCATTCGTAGATTAGCTTTCCGCCATACATATCATCCGCAACTATAGGGTGCTTTATATACGATAGATGCACCCGTATCTGATGGGTTCTGCCGGTCTTGGGCGTGAGCTTAAGCAATGAAAAACCACGAAAAGATTCTACGACCTCGTAGAATGTGATGGCTTCTCTGCCGATTTCCGGCCTGATTGCGTACTTTTCTCTTCTCTTCGGATGGATACCCAGCGGCGCGCTTATACGGTCGGCGGCTAGTTCCGGCGTACCATGCACAATAGCCAAATAAGCTTTTTCAACCTGTCGGCGTTCGAATTGTTTGGCCACCTTCCATTGAGCGGTATCATTTTTGGTGACGACCATAATGCCGGTAGTATTCCTATCGAGCCGATGAACGATGCCTGGCCTGAACTGGCCGAGGCCGCTCGACAGCTCATTTGAATAATACGTAAGCGCATTTACGAGCGTGCCGTGAGTGTTGCCGCGGGCGGGATGGACAATCATATCTGCTTGTTTGTTCAGGACGATTAAATCCGAATCTTCGTATATAATATCCAAAGGGATATCTTCGGGCAAAATATCTTTAGGCGGTGGCTCCGGAAACGTCAAGTCGATCTTGTCATCGGGACTTAACTTAAAACTTGGTTTGACAATTTTATCATTGACCCTTACGTTGCCACTTTTTATTGCATCTTGAATGAAACGTCGGCTGAGGTTTTGGAATCGGCTGTGCAGGTATTTATCGAGCCTGCGTTCTTTGATTGTATGTCCCACGTTCAACGTCAGAACAGAGGACAGAGGACGGAAGGCAGAAGACAGTTGTTTTGACATCTGTTTTCTGTTTTCTGTTTTCTGATATCTGACATCTGCCCCTTCGACTTCGCTCAGGGCAGGCTTCTGTCTTCTGATTTTCGGCGACTCGCACATATTGTTTTGTAGATGAATCCCGTGTAAAACACGGGGCTAAACCTGTCTCTCCACAGGATGTGGCGCCAGCCATCCCAGCGACCTTGCGGCAGAGCCAGGTCGAGAGATATTTAGTCCGCCGATGGCTGATTCGGTTCGAGGTTGATGACAGGAGCTTTTGGGGCCGACAGCTTCTGCTTTATTTCAATCGGCAGATCGTTAATGTCGATGGGTGTTGCTTTTACCTTCGGTTTGGCGGATGGTTGAAAGGCAACCTTTGTTTTATAATCGGCCATTGTCTTGAGACGCTGCTTTGCAGCAGCTTTAGCGACCGTGCCTTCAAAATCGGGATTTGTGGCGACATCTTGATATATCTGTTGCGCCTTTTCAAAATTGCCCAGCTCTTCCTCACATAGTCCTATGCCGAATTTAGCCGCAGCCATTAGAGAAGGATAGGAAGAGGCTTTTTCGATTGCTTCGTTGTAGCTGTCTTTCGCCAGGTTTATCTGGGTTGTAAAATCCTGCTCACTTACGGGTCCAGGGCGGTAATGCATCTCCGTCCGGAGGGCATCTGCTCGTTTAATTAGCGCAAAAGCAGCCATCCGGTCATCTTTTACAGTCTGAGCAAAGCTCTTGAGACTATTTGCGGGCTGCAGGAGTATGTATGAAAGGTCCTTGCCCTGTGCTTGGGCGCTGACAATTTGTGCTTTGGCGCCCAGGAGCTGACTCATATAGTTTGTTAGCTCGATTTGTTCTTGAATGGATATGTTTTTGCTATGTATGTTCCAGATGTATAGGAATCCCGCCACGGCAATAACTAATAATACGACGATAATCATTATGCGATTTTCTTTGGCCCATTGCGGAAAATTTGCTATCCATTCAGCTAATTCATTTGTTTTCAGTTCGTGACGATGATCGGATTTCATTCCATTCTCCGTTTCTTATTTTGGTTATTGTCTATATTTAGCCATGTTATGCTCGGCTGAAACGATGACATATTAGCAAAATTTCTTTTGCCTTGCAATGGGCATATCCAGCCGTTAAAATTTTGTGTTAAAAATCAATTGAAAGGGTTTAGATGTTCACAATAGGGACAAAACGCAGGATTTTCTGCTTTTTAGTTTATCTTTACTGTTTATTATTTTTATCTGTCTCTTTCTGCAAAGCCGACCAGCCCGC
Organism: uncultured Pirellulales bacterium; assembly: GCA_964631175.1. Taxonomy (GTDB): domain Bacteria; phylum Planctomycetota; class Phycisphaerae; order Sedimentisphaerales; family Anaerobacaceae; genus CAZVWH01. Next base: position 26,004 of record CAZVWH010000012.1, read on the forward strand.
CATGGCGGGTTCCCGTAGTTCAACCTTGGCAGTGCCTGCTACGGAGAATGATACTACGAAGGATGAATTGGAACAAGCTGCTACATCGAGTGCAACCCCGCCTTACGACAGCCCAGTAGAAGACATTTGGGACCCGGCCAAATATATAAGCATTGATGAGATTTCGCCTGGCATGGAGGCGTACTGCCTTACCTGTTATGGCGGTACCGAGATAGAGAAATTTGATTTAGATGTTTTAAGCGTGGTGCGAAATATAGAGCCGGGCCACGACGCGATTCTGGTTCAAGGTACGGATGAGCGTTTTATCCACACAGGTCCTGTAGCCGGGTGCAGTGGCTCGCCCGTCTATATAGACGGGCGATTGGCGGGGGCAATGGCCTTCGCCTGGGTACTCAGCAAAGACCCGCTTTATGGTGTCACGCCAATCAAGGAGATGCTCAGAGTAGGCCGGACAGAAGGCAAAAAGCAGGATGCCGAAATCTCGTCCCTAAGCGACGAGATGCGTGGTACAGGATATGTGTTTGATTTTTCCAGGCCGATCGATTTTGCTGAAATCGACAGGCAGGTTGCCCTTCAACGGCCTTCTTTAACCAACCGCCTGACCGGCGCTACCAGCCTGCCTTGTCCGTTGATTATTTCCGGCTTGCCGGCCGAGGCTTGTAGAAAATTCGAGGTTTTGCTTGAGCCTTACGGACTTATGGCTGTCCCCGGCGTCGGCGGTACCGCGGATGTCGGCAAAGATGAAGATGTACAGTTGGCTCCAGGTGCGGTTCTTACAGTACCACTGGTCATGGGTGATATAGCAATGACCGTGCTCGGAACCGCGACCGAAGTTGTGGATGATAAGGTCTATGGTTTCGGACATAGCCTGCTTGGTTATGGAGCAATAGATTTGCCTATGGCCACGGGACAGGTGCACACCGTGGTATCAAATCTGTCTCGTTCTTTTAAGCTCGGAAGCGCTCTCGAAATAGTCGGCGCACTGACCATGGATGAGTCGGCAGCAATCTTTGGACAAATCGGTGCACAGCCGAAGATGATACCGCTGACGATAAAAGTGGACCGCTTTAACGCCGAGCCGCAAGTTTTTAACTGCCGGCTCGCCAACAATCAACTGCTCACTCCTGATATGCTTCATGCGGCTGTGTACGGCGCAACTGTTTCCCTCGGTAGTTTTCCGCCGGACCATACGATTGAATATAAGGTGGCTATCAATTTAGAGGACGCCGATTCGATTAGCTTTGAAAATGTATCAACAGAAGTAACCGTGGCTGAAATGATAGCTGAGAGTAAAGGTTCGGTGTTACTGCTTATGAATAATCCATTCAAGAAAGTTGATATAAAATCACTTGATTTTGGTATTCGCATCTTGCCGAAAAATATCCTTTCTCATATATGGTCTGTTGATTTATCCGATTCAACCGTTAAAGCCGGTCAGCAAATCCAGGTTGAAGTGGTTCTCGAATCGTACCTTTCGGAAAAGAAAAAATACCAGTTCAGCTTAGAGATACCCAAAGAATTGAAACGTGGGAAATATGAATTGGTTGTATCAGGCTCTTTTGAGTATGAAAAGCATCTCAGGAAAACCGTACCATACAGGTTCTTGGCGCAGGACATAACCAGTTTGATTAAGGCATTGAATGAGGCTTTGAGCTTCGAGAGAGATAAGTTATATTGCTTTTTGGTCTTGCCACCCAGTGGTATCGCGATAGACAGGGCTGAGCTTCCTGATTTGCCGGCGACAAAAACTATGGTCCTGCAGGATGCCACGAGATCGCTGAGAGTCCAGCCTTATCCGCGGTGGCTTGAAAAAAGCTTGAGAACCGGTACCGTAGTAATCGACAAAGAAACTATGCATATAATAGTGGAGAAATAATGAAAGAGTGCCTAAAGTGAGCTAAAGTGCCTAAAGTGAGCTAAAAGTATAGTTCATAACTTTAGGCACTTTAGTCACTCCGAATTTTAGGCACTTCTGGGAGTTACTATGAAAGATACAAAAACGTTTGTGATTGGCGTACTTAGTATTGCGGTCTTTATGGCCTTTCTGCCTGCGGCTGATCGGGCTTGGGCGGTCAGCACCAAAATTGTTCGTCATGAAAGCGGTGCTGATTTGCTGAAAGGCAAGGCTGAAAATGTTGTTATTGACTTACAGCGGGGGACTATCCAGCTTGGACGCGCCTCACAAGTTCTGGTTGAGGAGTTTGAGAATGTCTGGTCGATAAACAGTATTGTTGTCAGCGGCGGGACGGTTTACATAGGCACCAGTCCTAATGGAGGTATTTATAAATACAGCCTTGGTGAATTGACCAAGATTTATCCGCTTCAGAGTGACCAAACCTCGCTGAAGCATTCTAAGACAGAAGCCCTCTTAGAGGAAGGGCTAAGCGCTAAGCAAAATAACGAGCCTAACGATGCAAACGAATCCAGCGATGCGGATAAAGCTAAGCAAGAGCAGTCCGGCAGTCCTGTCGGCTCGAACGAGCATATTTTTGCGATGACAACTGATTTATCAGGCAGGATTTTAGCCAGTATTAGCGGCGACAAATGCAGACTGTGCCGGCTTGAAGGTGGCAAATTGGAGGTGATTTTTGAGCCGAACGACGCTAAATATATATTCGCCATAGCTACCGACAATGCGGGTAATATCTATTTAGGCACAGGGCCGCAAGGCAATATATATCAACTTGATTCACTTGGCAAAACAGCGCAGATTATTTACAGCAGCACTGACAAGAACATACTTTCAATAGCCACTGCAAAAGATGATTTTATCTATGCGGGAAGTGACAGCCGGGGCCTTGTATATAAGATAAATCCACGCACGAAATCGGCGATGGTTTTATATGACAGTGAACAGCCCGAGATTACGGCGCTGCTGTCCGCATCGACTTTGCCCTCGGCAGAGGGGAATTTGTACGCAACAGCAACGTCGGCTAAGGCTGTCCAGTCTGAAACGGGTTTTGCAGCGGATCTGCCCAAGGCAGGTCGGCCCGAAGCGCCCAAGCAAAACTCCGAAAGTGCCGCCGGCAACGATGTACGCAAATTGCAAATCCCGAATACAAAAAATCAGGATGATGATAAATCGGCAAAAAGAAAGGTACCATCCCGTCGTCCTGCCAAGCCTGAAAAAGCCAGTCATATATACAAAATAAACAAAGAAGGTTTTGTAACTGATATATTCAGCGAAACTGCGGTTTTCTTCTGTTTAGCCGAGCAGGATTCAAAACTGCTTGTAGGAACCGGAAACAGTGCCCAGCTTTTTGCTGTTGATCCGGTCTCAGAGCAGCAGTTAATTGTTTATGAGGATGAACAGGCGTCACAGATAACATCTTTGGCTGTGGCTGATGATGTAGTGTATCTTGGGACCGCGAATCCGCCGAAGCTAACAAAGCTAAACAAAACTTTTTCTTCTGAGGGGACTTACATTTCCGATCTTATTGATGCTGATCAACCGGCTAAGTGGGGCAAGCTGCAAATTGAAGCTGATATTCCGCAAGGATGTAAGATTTTGGTGGCTTCCCGTAGTGGGAATATTGAAGATGTAAACGACCCGACTTTTTCCGACTGGACTGAGCCGGTGGAGGTGACAGGGCCGGTACAGCTTGACTGTCCTATCGGCAGGTTCTGCCAGTATAAGCTACTGCTAAAAAGCGAGGATGGTCTTAAAAGTCCCATTATAAGGGAGGTTGCAGTTGCCAGCACCGTACCAAATTTGGCACCGAAAGTCGAATCCGTAAGTGTCAGCCGGATAGAAGCGGACAGCAAAAAACCTCCAGGCGGATTCAAAATCAGCTATAAGGCCAAAGACGATAACGGTGACAAGCTGATTTACCAAATAGACTTCAGAAAAATCGGAAGAACAAACTGGATTAATCTGGAAGATGACATCGAGGCAGACAGCTTCGATTGGGATGGAAAGACTGTTGAGGATGGCCGGTATGAGGTCAGGGTAATCGCAAGCGATGAAAGAAGTAATACGACTGCCACTAAACTAACGGGTAGCAGAATAAGTGATCCGGTGATAGTCGATAATACCGGGCCGGTCATCAGTGAATACTCCATTAAGAAAGCCGGCAATACCGTGACGCTAAAGCTAAAGGTAACAGACAGGCTAAGCATAATCGGCGAATTGCAATATACCGTTGACAGCAATGCTGAATGGATGGGCGCTATTCCGGACGACCTTGTATATGATACTACAGATGAGAGCTTCGCTATTGTGATAGAAGATTTGCAAGCCGGTGAGCATATACTTACGATAAGAGTCAAAGATGACGTTGAAAATACAACGTATAAAACCTTCGAGGTCAATTAATAGGGTAAGTAAGGGCTTAAACCTACAGTAAAAATTACTTGTGAATTCTATAATAAATCGCGATTGTAAACCCGTCTCGAGCAGGGTCGAGAGATATATTTTTATTTAGCCCCCAAACCTGTCCTGAGCCCAGTCGAAGGATTTATTTGGGGGTTTTTGCCTTAATTGTTGTGCGATATATCGAGTTTGAAAAGGTAGTTAAAACGGTTGAATCCCTCTGTGTAGTGGCTAATTATGAACTGCCTGACGATGTTTTAACAGCTCTTGAAAAAGCCGCACAAAAAGAATCTAATCCCGGCGCGGCAAAAATACTAAATCAGCTCATTGAAAACGCCCACATTGCATCTCAGCAAAAAATACCGCTGTGTCAGGATACCGGCCTTGCCGTTGTCTTTGTAGAGCAGGGAGCCAAAGTTGTTATGAAACCTCCTGCTGGTCAGAGACAGGCTACGCTATATGATGCTATCAATGATGGTGTTAGAGCTGGTTACGAAAAAGGTTATTTGCGAGAAAGTGTTGTCGCCGACCCGTTAAATAAGCGGGTGAATACTAATACCAATAACCCTGCTATAATTCATCATACGATTGTTCCGGGCGATAAGCTAAAGCTGACCGTTATGGCCAAGGGCGGCGGATGTGAGAATAAAAGCCAATTTAGAATGTTTAAGCCCACAGCGGATAAAAACCAGATTATCGATTGGGTGGTTGATGTTGTAAGATCGGCTGGAGCGGATGCGTGTCCACCGTTTGTTGTGGGTGTGGGTATCGGCGGCGATTTTGAATCGAGCTGCTTGATGAGCAAAAAGGCCTTGTTGCGGAATCTAACAACACCAAATGAGGATGAGTTTTATGCTGAGCTTGAGGCAGATTTGCTTTCCAAGATTAACGCACTCGGCATAGGTCCACAGGGACTCGGTGGTGATACTACCGCTTTAGCGGTTTCAGTTGAAACGGCTCCCTGCCATATTGCTTCGCTGCCGGTGGCAGTGAATATTGAATGCCATAGTCATAGACACGAGACCGCAAATATATAATTACTTTCTGTCTGTAGCGGTTTTTGGGTCCTGCGAAAAATGCCAGCTTATTATTGAAACGGCTGTTTGTGTGGCCAGGAATATTTTTCGAATTGACCGTATTCCATTTCTGAAATATCGTCAGGGTCTTCTTTCAGAGCTGAACGTATCTCATCAACGTGGGCGTCCACAAACACTGCATTGCATGTACCGCTGTTTAAGTCTCCGCTTGCCGTGCTATGGAAAGTGCCAAACCAATCGCGATTATCGCCACACAGTGCATTGTCGTTGAGTACATTGGGACAGCCCGGCCTGGTCCACATATTCTCCTCAGCAAAGAAAAATACCTGGTCTTTGCTTCTGGTTACCTCTGATAACTTATAAACCCCGTCGCGTCCACTGGCGTCTTGGGCACCTGAGCCGGAAGAGTCGCCGGCCTTCGAGCCTAAGTAGGCGTTCATGCTATAACTGTATTGAGGAACAATAGGTATGGATGGGTCGTGTTGGGGATGTCTTTGGCCTTCGGACTTAGACAGGATTCTGAACGTCGGACATATATGAGCCTTTGGGTTTTTCAAGTATGGCCAGAACGGACCATCAGGTGGATATCTTGGGTCGTGCCAACGGCAGTAACGCGGGTATCCGGAATAAGGATATTCTGTCCCCATAATAGAGCTCCATGCGGATGGATACCGGTAGTCATTATCGTCTAAGTAAAGCGCCTGCGCTATTCCATATTGACGAAGGTTGGCTCTGCAAGTCATTTCCCTTGCCTGCTCCTTTACCCGCTGTAGAGCCGGCATCAAAATTGCCATCAATATCGCAATGATGGCTATTACCACTAACAGTTCTATTAGCGTAAAACCTCTTTGTTTATCCATGATTTACAACCTCAACTTTTCAAAATTTTAAAAAAGTCTTTTTTTTGATTATTTTGCGTCTTGTTCTTTTTTAACAATTAATGTTGATTATATTGTAAACAATTTCCTCCCTAAAGAAAAGTTATTTTTCGCTAAATTAACGTTATTTTGCGTTAAATTAACGTTTATTTTTATATCAGATGCGCGAAATTAGCCTTCTGTTTGGTAAAATTTGCATCTCCGAGTAGTTTAGCTACTAATTTATTATATATCAAGTCAGATTTTTCTGCAATACTAAAGCTAAAAAAAATATGGATACGGCGAAAATATTCTGCTCTTGCGAACAAAATTAATCCCATTATAATACCCCGCAAGCAGCAGAGAACAGACGATGGTTTAGCCGTTGCCGGTACGGCAACGGACGACAGAGACAGATAAATTCTGACTTCTTTATGTTGCCCAATAGAAATCAAAGCCAGGTTCCCATAGCCGCAAATCACGAGCAGAAAGTGCCAAATATAATCCCGCTGACGAGAATTCAGAAGCTAATCGGCGAAAGGATGGCCAAATCCAAGCTGAGCAAGGCTTGCTTTTACCTTGAGTCAAAGGCAAATGTGACCGAATTGATGGCTCTTCGGCCAAAGCTCAGTAAATCTCTGGGCATCAAAATCACAAGCAATGCTTTTTTAATTCGTGCATTGGCTTTGGCTGCACAAAAGTATCCTATTATGGTCGGAAAACTCTTACCTTGTGAAACAGAGGACAAATCCCGTGTGAAACACAGGGCTGAATATTTAGCCTGCGGTTTCACTGCAGGTTCTTTGATTAAAATCGCTGATGCGATTAATATTGGTTTTCCGGTACATGCACCACAGGGTCTTATGGTGCCGGTGATAAAAAATGCCCACCTAAAAACGTTAGCCCAGATTGCTCGATTAGAGAAGCTGCTTACCGAAAAGGCCCGCAGCAATACATTGACCCTTGAGCAGATGCAGGGCCAGACGATAGGATTGAGCAATCTCGGCGTTTATGGCATTGATTCTTTTTTTGCAATCCCTGCTCCTGTAACAAGCACAATTTTGGCAGTCGGCAATGTCGTCAGGGAGGTTTGTCCCAACGGTGGCCAAATAGCCGTTCAAAAAATGATGAACCTGTCTCTTGCTGTTGATCGGATTGTTTCGGATGAAATCTACGCAGCTAAATTTTTAAATTTCATTATAGACCAGCTACAAAATTCGCAACAATTAATTTAAATAGAAATTCGCCTACAAGGTTTCTATGAGCGCTTCAGCTCGGCTGAGGATTTTCTTGGCTGATTCATTCGGCTCGATGTCCAGCCAATTAATCCGCCGGGGCGGAAAGGTCTTAAACCACGTCCGCTGGTGCTTGGCTAATCGGCGGGTGTTCTTCTTTATAAGCTCTACCGCATCCTCCAGGCTCTGACGGCTGTTTAAGTAATCTATTATCTCCGCGTATCCGATAGCACTTCGAGCCTGCGGACTCAACGGTTTTTCTTCGGCCAGCAGAGATTTGACCTCATCGACCAGTCCGGCGGCAATCATCTTTTTTACCCTAACGTTGATTGACTTATTCTCTTCGGTCTTTTCTCTTCGCAGACCGATTATCGTCCAATCGTTTTTCGTCCCTCGTCCGTTTACTACCGGCACCACAGGGGTGCCGGCTAAACTATCCCATTGTTTCTGAAAGCTTGAGATGGGCTTTCCTGTGAGCTTATACACTTCCAGAGCGCGTATGATGCGTTTGGCATCCTTAGGGCTGATGCGTTCGGCTGCTATCGGATCAACCTGTGTTAATTCTCTGTATAGAAGAATTAATCCTTTGGTTTCAGCGCGTTTCTTCAACTCGGTGCGGAGGTGCTCATCGGCTGAGGGGCCTTCAAACAAGCCATACAGCAGGACCTTTATGTACAAAGCGGTTCCGCCGACCGCGATAATGGGCTTATTTCGGCTGTTTATCTGCACTATCGCAAGGTGGGCTAAATCCAGAAATTTGCCGACACTGAATGATTCGCTCGGCTCGACTACGTCGATTAAATGATATTTAACTTGCTGGCGGGCCTCTCCTTCGATGCTGCTCAGGACATGTTTAGGCGGCTTAGCTGTGCCGATATCCATCCGCCTATAGACCTTCATCGAGTCGATGCTGATTATCTCCGCACCCAGACTCTCGGCCAGCTCAAAGGCTAACCGGCCCTTACCCGATGCCGTAACGCCAAGAATTAAAATCATTCCAGATGCCATAATTTGTTTATAAAGCCCGTAAAAGAAGATATAATACAAAATCGGGCTGAAGATATAAAGCCTTTGATTTTCGGGAATAACATTTGTAATGTCCGCTGAAGCAATCAATTCAGATTTTTATGCACTGTTGCAACGACAGGCTCAGTTTGTTAATTACGCTCTGCAGAGACTTCTATCTTTTCAGCAAATAAACAAGGATTTGAAGGAGGCGATTTGGTACACGATATTTGCGCCAGGTAAGCGAATCCGCTCGGTGCTGGTGCTTTGGTCTTGCGAGCTGGTCAGCGGACAGATAAACCACAATGCCGAGATTGCAGCAGCGGCGATTGAAATGGTGCATACCTATTCGCTGGTACATGATGATTTGCCGGCTATGGATAACGATGACTTTCGACGAGGTAGGCCAACGTGTCACAAGGCCTTTGACGAGGCGACGGCTATCTTGGTCGGCGATGCTTTATTGACATTAGCGTTTGAGATTTTAGCTGAAAAGATTGACGAACCATCCATTGCTGTCAGGCTAATCAGCAAATTGGCCGAGGCGGCTGGACCCGCCGGCATGATTGCAGGCCAAATGGCTGACTTGAAGGCTGAGAATACTACTGGCACCCAAGAAATTCTTGAATACATTCATAATAACAAAACCGCGAAGATGTTTCGATCCGCCGCAGCCATGGGAGCTATCTGTGGCCGAGCAAACCAGCAGCAGTTGAGCAGTTTGTGTGAATATGGGTCAAAAATTGGCTTAGGATTTCAAGTAGCTGATGATATTCTCGATGTAAAAGCGTCCAGTGGGCAGTTAGGCAAGACCGCGGGCAAAGATGAAAAGGTAGGTAAGGCAACTTACCCCGCTATTGTAGGGATGGGAAAATCAATGCAATTTGCGAAAAAATTAGCTGATGAGGCGGTTGGAGTATTGGAGCCTTTCGGCGAAAAAGCTGATAATCTACGGCAATTGGCGATGGCCCTGCTGAAAAGGACAAAATAAAATCATTTGTAACCGTTCACGCAGAAAATAAGGCGTTTTTGTGTCATTGCGAGGCCTTTAGGCCGAAGCAATCTCAAAAACGTACGATTTTAGATTGCTTCGCTTCGCTCGCAATGACACAAATGCGGTTTTCCCGTGAACGCTTACAATCATTTTTCCTCAAGCCGTAATAAAACCACCAAATAAACCCGTCCTGAGCCGTGGACTAAGCCATCCCTTACGGGAGGTCGAAGGATTTGGCGGCTAAATATTTATTTACCCCGCAATTTTTCGCCCCTATTCAGGCCCGCCCCGAGCATGGCCGAGGGGATAGGTTTGTTGCGGCATCCTCCGTTGACCCATATCAGTATTGAAAATTGGATTTTCATCGTTTTTTACACCGGCTTTAGAATGCACATCTAATATAAATAAGCGTGGATCGAGCATCGATAATGATTAAGGAAGAAATTGGAGGTGAGCCGATATATAAAGTATTGACTAGAGGACAAGCCATGGAAGAAAGAATTTTCTGTCCAATTGGATTAATGTTGTTTTTTGTGGCTGTGCATACTCAACTTCTTGAGGTGCCGCAAGTAATTGTATTTGAGCCCGCCGATGGCGGGATAAACTTGGATAATTTTTTAAATCAGCAACATTGGCCAATTCAGGTTCGGCCTCCGCCTATGGTTACCATAGTTCAGACAACATATTAGGATATGCATTTCAGTTACGAACTTTTGGGCCATAAGCTTAACGCTTACGGCCTTTTTTATTTTCTACGTTTAACTGTCGTTACCCTGAATTATAAGCCGCTCCATAATTGGGGAGAACCTGCTCATTTAATGCGAAAAAAAAGGCTTTACAGACGTTTATCTTTGAGGTAAGGTACTGTTATAAAAGTAGCAAAAATTTTTTGAAAAATTCTGATTTTTCCTCTCAACTACATGATCATTTGGTTGAAATAACGAGATTTTCAATGGGTAAATTGTTAGAACAAATCAATAATCCCGATGATTTGAAGAAGCTGTCGGTACAGCAGCTAAATGTTCTGGCGGATGAAGTACGGCAGTTGATTCTCACTACAGTCAGCAGAACCGGTGGGCATTTAGCCAGCAATCTCGGCGTAGTGGAATTGACCCTGGCCTTGCACTATGTCTTTGATTTTAAGAAAGATAAGCTGCTCTGGGATGTCGGCCACCAATGCTATACGCATAAAATCGTTACAGGAAGAAAAAGCCAATTTGCTCTTCTACGCCAGGCTGGCGGCATAAGCGGCTTTCCCAATCCGCAAGAGAGCGTTTATGACCAATTTGTCGTCGGGCACGCCGGGAGCTCGATAGCGACGGCAATTGGTATGGCACTTGGCTCGATGCTTGATAGTCGATACTCGATAACCGACGAGAATCGAGCATCCGGAATCAAGAATCGAGAAGATAAAATCGTGGCGGTAGTCGGCGATGCCAGTATTGTTAACGGCATTTCTTTCGAGGCCCTTAATAACCTCGAATTGGCCAAAGGGCAGCTACTAATCGTACTTAACGATAACTCCATGGCTATAGATATGACCGTGGGGGCAATGGCAAAATACTTCTCCAGAATTCGTCTGAGCCAGACTTACGAAGACCTGCGAAAGACCACCAGAAATATTCTTGAGCATATGCCTGTTATAGGCAAAAGTGTTGAGGAAGCAATTGAGAGGATCAAAAAGAGTATCCGGATGGTTCTGCCAGCCAGTCAGATGTTTGAAAGTATGAATATTCCCTACTTCGGCCCTGTTGACGGCCACGATGTGGACTCACTTATTCAACTGTTCAGAGAGTTGGCTGAGCTAAATCATCCGGTTGTTCTGCACGTTTATACGCAGAAAGGTAAAGGCTTTAAACCAGCCGATGCTCAGCCCAGCAAGTTCCATTCGACCGGCCCATTTAAGATAAATGGCGATGTGGTTGAGACCGTCTCGACTAAAGCCAAAACAGGGCGGTCAACAGCGGGCGAGGGTATGCCCAGCTTTACCAGTGTTTTTGGTAAGTATTTGACGAAATTAGCGGAAAAAGACCATAGGATAGTTGCTATAACTTCAGCTATGTGTGACGGAACAGGGCTGATGGATTTCCGTGAAAAGTTCAAGGATAGATTTTACGATGTCGGCATAGCAGAAGGTGTTGCTGTGGACGTAGCAGCAGGGCTGGCCAAGACCGGCCTAAAGCCGGTGGTTTGTATCTATTCGACCTTTTTACAAAGGAGTTTTGACCAGATATTTCAGGAGGTAGCTCTGCAGAATCTACCGGTTATTTTCTGTATTGATAGAGCCGGTTTTGTCGGTTCAGACGGTCCTACGCATCATGGATTGATGGATATCGGCTTTCTAAGGATGCTGCCGAACATAGTGCTGACGGCACCTGCGAACGAGGTTGAAATGAAATTAGCCCTTGAATTTGCGCTGGCTGAAGATAAGCCGGTTGTTATACGGTATCCTAAAGACCTTGTTCCGCCGCCGGGTTCTGTCAGAGCTGCTTGTAAAAGGCCGTTTAAATTAGGTAAAAGTGTCGTCGTCCGAAAGGCTACAGATTCGGTTATTGCTATTGTCTGCTACGGCAGTATTCTAACCGAGGGGCTCAGGGCAGCTAATTTATTAGCCAAAGAGGGCATTATGGTTGATGTCATTAATGCCCGGTTTGCTGCTCCTGTTGATGAGACAATTTACACCCTCCTAAAATCGGGCAAAAGCATAATAACGGTTGAGGACCACCATTTAGCCTGTGGATTCGGCTCAGCAGTTCTCGAGCTCGTCTCGACGAAGTGCGGCGTAGCTGAAAAGGTCGAAGCCGAAGCGGAATTAGCACCAGACGAACTAAAAAATAATAGAATAGCTGATATTCGAGTGCTTGGTGTGCCGAGAAAATTTATCGGACATAATACACGCAATTCTCAACTTATGCAGGCCTGCATAAATGCCGAAAAAATAGTTAAGACGGCCAAGGAAATGGTGTACTCGATGCTTGATGCCCAATGCTTGTAGCTCGCCCGACAGCAATTTGCAGCGGGCCTCGTCGAGTAACGAGGATCGAGATGCAGGATAAGAAGTTACCCAGATTAGCAATATTCGGCCATTTGAAAAGGCGGAAGGTTTCTGAAGTTATCAGCGAGTTTATGGATTTTACCGAAGATAAGGCTGAGATAGTAGCTAATTGCGGTATTGAGAGTTGTTCAGTCGATGTATTGAACAATTGCGATTTCGCAGTGGTTTTCGGTGGAGACGGCAGTATTATATCTGCTGCAAGAAACCTAAGCAAGGCTGATGTGCCAATGATAGGTGTTAATCTGGGGAAATTGGGTTTTTTGGCGGAATTTGGCGTTAGCGAACTTGAACAATATTTCAATGATATAGTTAGTGGCAAGGCAGCCATTGAAAAACGCATGATGCTCGAATGTAAAGTCTTTGATAGCCATAATAGCAGTTCGGCAAGATTCAGCTCATCGGCGATTAATGATGTTTTTATTACTTCGGGGCAGCTTCATCGAATGATTGAGCTAAAGATTGCGGTTGATGGTCAGCCTGTTGCTTCCTGCGTTGGTGATGGTCTTATAATCTCTACACCGACCGGCTCGACAGCCTATAATCTGTCAGCGGGTGGGCCTATATTAGACAGCTCGATGCAAGCGATGGTTATTACTCCTATTTGTCCACATTCACTCAGTTTTCGCCCCATCGTTATCGGTGCTGATAGCAGGGTTGAGGTATTTTGCGTACGCTTAAGCGACGGCACGACTATTTCTATCGACGGCCAGGATTCATTACTTCTGCAGGCCGGTGATGTGGTCAGGATTGACAGGGCAACAAAGGCTTTTCTGGTTGTTAATAATCCGTTGCGAACCCGCTGGGATACGTTAGCTGCTAAATTAAGCTGGGCTGAAACGCCGAAATACGAGAAAGAAAATCCCGCTTAAAAACATGGAGCTAAGTAGCTCGTTTAGCTGTCAGCTCCTTCGACCTCCCGTAAGGGATGGCTTAGTCCACGGCTCAGGACGGGCCTGTGGTGACGATTTCTATACGAAGGACGATGGACGAAAGATGTATGAAGAAGTCATTATCTATAATAACAGTATTGATATTAATTATTTTATCGGAACTTGGATGGGCGTTTGAGAATCCATCGGTACGTAGTCCGGTTATTTCAGGCACGGTTCCGCCGAGCAGAATCTCCAGTGGGCTGATTCCAACTCCTAATCCAATAGATGACAGCGGCAACTTAGTGATAACCGGCAATGTCACAGGCGGCAAGCATTTCCGGGGTCAGATACCGTATGGCTCGACTACAAATTTCCGGGCGTCGCTTGGCTCATCATCGCTCGATTCCTTTTTAAGGTACTCGGCTGACTTAGCGGACTTTGACCGTTATCGACCGGCTACTGCCGGCACATCTTATCCGTCTATAGGGCGATACAGACCATTTTTTTCTCCATCGGCAACGGTGGCTACCACAAGGGTCGGCCAGCCGTACGTTTTAGCTCAGGACAAAGGCCTATATGGAGTCAAGCAAGACTTAGTTAGGCCAGCTAAAGGAACCAGCCAAGGACAAGGTGGCTTACTAAATATCTATCCTGATTATAGTAGCTCGGCCTGGTCAGTCTTATCGAGGTCGCCGCAGGAGTTGGAGAAAATTATTTCTAACGAGCTTGGCAGGGAGCCGCTTCGACTTGGTAATCTTCGTTATTTAAGAAGCGAAGCGGCGACATCTGAGCAAAACTATTCCGCCGTACTATCGGCGGATGATTCTGTGCCTCCGCTCTTTTCCAACGAGCCTTCGTCGGATTCGAAGCGGGATATTATAGCTTCGCCTCAGATAGGTCCATCAGCGCGTAGTCAGCTTCCGGGAGTTTTCCCATCAAATGCAGCGGAATTAGACCGATTGATATCGCAGGTAGAAAACAGAGAGAAAACAAGACCCAGGCTGAAAGGTAAGCAATCCAATGTTTATGAGCAGGTTCAAAATAGGCTTGATGATTTAGTAAGACCCAAAAGCCTGGACGGAATAACTAAAGCTCAAGACTCGGACCAGCTTACGACAATGCAACAGGATGAGTCTGTCGCTGCTCAAGCGGATGCCGGTAGGCATAAAAATCTCGATTCTTTTACAACCGGTAGGTTTGAATGGTATATGCAGGCTGCGGAACTGTACTTGAAACAAGGAAGATTCTACCGCGCTGCAGATTCTTACACTATGGCTTCTGTTTATAAGCCGGGCGAACCCTCTGCGTATATCGGCAAAAGTCACGCCTTATTTGCCGCCGGCGAATATATGACAAGCGCTCTGTTTCTTTCCAGAGCAATCGAGGCTGTTCCTGAATATGCCCGCCTTAAGGTTGACCTTGTTAATCTTTTAGGCAATCAGGATAAATTTAACAAAAGAGTGGCTGATGTTGAGCAGCACCTAAAGATAAGCGGCGTGGCTGAATTACAATTCCTGCTCGGCTATGTTTATTATCAATCCTTTCTCCGTGATGGCATTGTAGAGGATGAATGGGACAGACTCGATGCTGCTAAAAGGTTGATAGATGCAGCCCATCAGAACCTGCCGGGTTCCAAGGCTATCGGCACGCTCAGAAAGGCTGTCGATCAAGCAATGGACAGATGAGCTTAGAATTTGCGTTCGGCAAATCTCGTTTACTACGCCGCTAATATTATCCTCCCTATTACAACCCAATTAGTGCCGCTGATGCAACAAACCTGTGGATGATATCTAATGAGCTTGACATAAATGGATGTGTGAAATATACTGCATCGCCCTGATGGTAAAATGATAATTGGTTAATTTGTTAAATCCGCCTATGGCGGACTCACCAGCAAAAGGAGAATATAATAATGACAGCAAAGCAATTGTATTTTTTCGGTGGCGGTAAGGCAGAGGGCAGTGCGAAAATGAAAGAGCTTCTGGGCGGCAAGGGTGCTAACTTGGCCGAGATGTCCAGAATTGGCATTCCAGTTCCTGCCGGGTTCACGATTACAACCGAAGTTTGTACCTATTTTATGACTAACGGCGGCAAATACCCCAACGGGCTAAAAGAACAAGTCAATACTGCTTTGAAAAAAGTGGAGAAAATTATAGGCAGCCGTTTTGGCGACCCTCAAAATCCGCTTCTTTTCTCCGTTCGCAGCGGCGCTCGTATTTCGATGCCGGGAATGATGGAAACCATTCTCAACATTGGTTTAACTTCCGCTACGATACCAGGTCTTATAGCAAAAAGCGGCAACGAACGATTCGTTTATGATGCCTATAGACGCCTGATTATGATGTACTCCGATGTGGTTATGGAAAAAGCAGCGGGGATAGAGCCGAAGGAAGGCAAAGGCATCCGACAACAGCTCGAGCACGAAATGCAAAAAATGAAGGATGCTAAAGGCGTTAAGTTCGATATGGAGCTCGATGCAAAAGACTTGAAAAGATTGGTTGATGTTTTCAAGAAGAAAGTCAAACAAGTCCTCAAAAAAGATTTTCCGGATGACCCGCAGTCACAACTCTGGGGTGCCGTCTCTGCTGTTTTTAGGTCATGGAACGGCAAGCGGGCTAAGGCATATCGCAGGATAGAAAACATTCCTGGCGACTGGGGAACAGCGGTAAATGTTCAGGCCATGGTCTTCGGCAACATGGGTGACAATAGCGCCACCGGCGTTGCATTTACTCGCGATCCCGCAACCGGCGAAAATAAATTCTACGGCGAGTTTCTTGTAGATGCTCAGGGGGAAGACGTGGTAGCGGGCATTCGGACACCTCAGGCAATCAATAAAGTCTCAAAATCAGTTACCTCGAAGCACCTGCCTTCTCTGGAAGAGCTAATGCCCAAACTTTACAACCAATTAGCTAAGACTCGCACGAAACTGGAAAAGCACTACCGTGATATGCAGGACATTGAATTCACCATTCAGGACGGCAAACTGTATATGCTCCAGACGCGGGTGGGTAAGCGCAACGGCTTAGCTGCGGTGAGAATGGCTGTTGAAATGTGTAAGGAGGGTCTAATCTCTGGAAAAGAAGCTCTGCTGCGGGTAAAGCCGGAACAGCTCGATGAGCTTCTGCATCCGATGCTGGACCCCAAGGCCGAAAGCAAGGCTGACAAGCTTGCCGGCGGCTTGCCTGCCGGGCCTGGTGGTGGAGTCGGCCAGATAGTTTTCACCGCCGATGATGCTGAAGCACAGGCCGAGCAGGGCAAAGATGTCATCCTTGTTCGCGACGAGACCAGCCCGGAAGATGTTCACGGCATGCGCGCCGCCCAGGCAATTCTCACAGCCAAGGGTGGTATGACAAGTCACGCCGCTTTGGTTGCAAGAGGCTGGGGTAAATGCTGCATTGTCGGCTGTGGTGCATTGAATATCAATGCCTCAAAGAAAGTAATGTCCGTGAATGGAAAGAAGCTGGGCGAAGGGGACTGGATTTCTCTAAATGGTACCAAAGGTGTTGTTTACGATGGCAAACTCGGCCTTATACCAACCGACCCTGAAAAGAACGTGCACTATAAAAAATTGATGTCGTGGGCAGACAAACGCCGAAAGTTAGGCATTCGAACAAACGCTGACAATCCGCATGACGCTCAAACAGCCAGAAAATTCGGGGCTGAGGGTATCGGCCTATGCAGGACCGAACACATGTTCTTCGGCCCGGACCGCATCACAGCCATGCGGCAGATGATCCTGGCGGATGATGAGGCGGGTCGCAAAAAAGCCTTAAAAAAGCTGCTTCCGCTACAGAGAAAAGACTTCATCGGCATCTTCAAGGCTATGGCCGGCCTGCCTGTTACGATTCGTACGTTGGACCCGCCTTTGCATGAGTTTTTACCTAACGACCAAGCAAGCCAAAAAGAGATGGCCAAACAGATGGGCGTCACGGTAGAGGCTATCAAGAACAAAGTACAATCATTGCATGAGCTTAATCCCATGTTAGGCCACAGAGGATGCCGTCTGGGCACTACCTATCCTGAAATTACCGCTATGCAGGTGCAGGCGATTATAGAAGCGGCTTGTCAGGTCGCAAAAAAAGGCGTGAAGGTCCATCCGGAAATTATGATTCCGCTAGTGGGGACAAAGGCCGAGCTGGAAAACCAGAGGAAGGTTGCAGTTGAAACTGCTGAAAAGGTCTTACAAAAAAATGGCGTTCGTATCAAGTATCTTGTCGGCACGATGATTGAGATTCCCAGAGCAGCACTTATGGCGGATGAGGTGGCTCAGGTCGCAGAATTCTTCTCGTTTGGAACAAATGATTTGACGCAGATGACCTTCGGCTACAGTCGTGATGACGCCGGCAAATTCCTACCGTACTATCTTGTGGAAAAAATCCTTCCTGCCGATCCATTCCAAACGCTTGATCAAGAAGGAGTGGGTCAATTGGTCGAGATGGGCATCCAGCGTGGAAGGGCTACTCGAAAAGATTTAAAGGTTGGAATCTGCGGTGAGCACGGCGGCGACCCCAAGTCTGTCGAATTTTGTCACCGTGTTGGCATGAATTATGTCTCTTGCTCACCGTTTAGAGTGCCGATTGCAAGATTAGCAGCCGCTCAAGCAGCAGTTAGATAGTCGTTAGTCGTTAGTGAATAGTTAATAGTTTAGCCCCCCAGTTTACTGGGTGGGTTTCATTGTTGTGATATAATTGGTGGGTG
>CAZVWH010000013.1:0-20418 GCA_964631175.1 uncultured Pirellulales bacterium
TAAGTAAAATCCCGGCTCTGCTCGCCATCGCCATAAATGGTCGGCGGCTCATCTTTCAATATGGCTGTTACAAAAGCAGGAATTGCAGCGGCGTATTGGCTCGTGGGGTCCTGATATGGCCCAAAGACGTTAAAATACCGCAGCGAAATAGTCTCAAGGCCATACACTTCGTGAAATACTTTAGCATAATATTCGCCTACAAGCTTTCCCACCGCATAAGGTGAAAGCGGAGCAGGTGACATCGTTTCGACCTTCGATAAAGTCGGCGTATCACCATAAGCAGCAGAGCTTGACGCATAAACAAAACGCTTTATGCCGGCATCGCGAGCTGCTAAGAGAAGTGTGAAAGTTGCATCGACACAATGCTTGTGCGTGTCGGCGGGGTCGTCAACGCTACGCGGCACAGAGGGCAGAGCACCCTGGTGCAATACGACATCAATATCTTTCATAGCTGAGCGAGCGATGGTTTCGTCGCCCATATCGGCTTCAATGAACTCGATTTTTTCTATAAAACTATCGAGGTTGCTTTTTTTGCCGGTCAGCAAATTGTCAACAACCCTAACAAAGCAGCCCTGCGCAACAAGCCTTCTACAGATATTTGAGCCGATAAAGCCGGCTCCGCCTGTAACCAAAAATTTGTCCATCAAACGACCTCTTCCAAAAGAATCTTATTGAATTCTGACTTTCCACCGTTTCCGTACCGGAAACGGCTAAACGATCTAAATAAACCACCAGTGTAAAACCTGGGGCTAAAATCAACATAGATTTTGTTATATAAAAACGTTCCTATTTTACACTCCTCCTCGCAAAATGGGAACTTTTTTTCGACTTGTTTGTTATCTGCCTGTAAGCTCTAAACAGAGGCAGCACCGGCAAGTTTTCGTAGCTTCTTCTGATATCGGCGATAGGACTTGAATTGTTTGTTGAAATAACCGCCTTTCATTGTCCTTGCGGCAAAGAGCACACAGCCCACAAGCTTGGCGCCCACTACTTTAAGCTCATACGCAGATCTCTGTGCGGCACCTCTGCTTGTGGAAGCGGCATTAAATACCATAATTGTAACATCCGCAATTTTTGCCAAAACCTTTGCATCGCTTACCAACAGTACCGGCGGACCGTCAAGTATAACATGATCATATATCTTCCGTTGCTCACTAATCAGCTTTTTCATTTGGCTGCTTGCGAGCAGCTCCGCCGGATTTGAAGGTGGTGAGCCTGAATTGATTATATCAAGGCCCTCTATGCCGCTGGATATTATAACCTCATAACCACACTGATCCCTCAGCAGATTGCTCAATCCGAGATTAGAAGAATCTGTCTCTGAATCCCCTGCCGGCTCAATGGGAAATATTTTTTGTAAACTCGGCTTTCTAAAATTGGCATCAATGAGCAGCACCTTTTTATTCTCGGCAACAAAAGTTATCGCCAGATTAACAGCGACAGATGTCTTGCCGTCCCCCGCGTCACCACTTGTAACAAGCACGGCCTTACGAGACCTTGCAGAAGCCGCCAGCTCAAAGTTGGCCCGAAGCTGCCTGTAACATTCGCTTGTAACAGAATGAGGTGCCTGATGAACAGTCAAAGGCAAATTAACCTTTCGGCCCAGGTAATCCTCAGAGGCATCAGGAATAACACTCAACAGAGGAATGTCCAAGAACCTGGTCACGTCTCTTGGTGTCCGTACCAAGTCATTAGCCATTTCAATAAGCAAGGCAAGACCTATGCCCAGCATAAAACCAACCATAGTCCCGCCGGGAAACCAAAGCCACCACTGCCGAGAAGCAACCATTTCCAGCGGTGCAGGAGCCAAACCTACTAATTGCACCTTGGGTGTTGCCGGGTCATTGAGCATTATCCTCATTTTCTCGATCTGCTTTTTGATCTCATTAAGCATCTCGATTCTCTCGTCCCTTACCTTCAGTATCTTTTCGTACTGCACGCGGGCCAAATCGAGCTCCTTCTTCTTTGCAGCCGCTTCGGCCCGCATACTCTGCAATTCTTCGAGCCTCCTGTATAATACAATCAGCTTGTCTTGTGTATTTTCGAGCGCCGCCTGCCGAGTCTGTTCCGCTATTATTCTCTGTCTGCCCTGCCTTCTCTTTTTGATTTCGTCTATTAGCTGGCGAGTCTGACGCACGACTCTGTGATTTCCACCAAACTTTGTAAGCTGGCCTGCAAGCTGTGTCTCCTGAAATGCAAGCTGTTCGGCAAGCATAATCATAACGGGGTCGCTCTCAACAGCCTGTTCGATTTGCACCGTAACCGGGCCTTCTGCCAGCTCCTTGAGATTCTCCAAATCGGCCTCTGCTTGTTTTACAGATAGAATAAGCTCGTTTTGCTGCAATTCCAAATCATCCAGAGTTACCTCGAATGTATGGCGCCAGTAACGCCCTACGGGCTGCTCCAGATCGGTAATACCGGAATCTTTGCGCACATTATCCATCGCATCTTCGGTGCTGGTCAGCTCCCTTTGAATCCATTCCTGGCGATCTTCAAGCTTTGTGAGCCTCTCAGTTAGCTCAGCTCTTTTTATACTGCCATGCGAATTAACAAACAACTGTGCCATCTCGTTGACTATCGCTGCTGCTTCTTCAGCACTCCGACAGGTCATAGACAGCTCAACAAACTCTGCATCTCGGTGGGCATAAACTGTAAGGTTTCTCTTCAAATTCTTGAAGGCTTTGGTTATGCTTATGATATTTCCACCTTCGCCATATTTTGCATAACGTCGAAACCAATTCGTTGCTCTAACTTTGTCATTCTTCTGAAGCAAATCTTGTAAAGTTCTCTGCTGTTTTATAAGGTTAGCAATCGATAAGCGGTGCTGGTAATGTATATCCTTATTTACTTGAGTGGCCACAATGTTCATAGGGTCAGTTTCTACTGGCGGTGAGACTTCAATAAGGGTTTGAGCTGTATATTTTGGTATATATTCGCGTAAAAGGTACCAGGACCCTCCGCCGGCCCCTATACCTAACACCGTCAGAAAAATTATCAGCAGCATGTGCCGACGCAACATTCCAAAGCACTCTTTCGGCGTCAGCGTTTCGGCTGCCGGCAGCATAGAACTAGCCGGCCCTGCTGCTGCATTCCGCTTTGGGCGGATTCTTTCTGGCATTTAGACCTCCAATTATTATCCATCAGCGCCGTAAGGCGTCCTGCGGACGAACATCAAGCTGCACCTCTGTTCTTGCTCTCGCACCTGTGCCTGCATTACCACAGGTGCAGGCAACAAAGAACGGGGATTACTCACTTTGAGAGACGCTCGATAGCCGAGGTTATCCGGTCTTCGACCACTTTGGGCAGCTTGTCAGCTCCAACCTGCAGCGCTCGTCTGTAAGCATCAATGGCCCGGCTTTTGTCTCCAAGCTCCTCTCTTACAGCACCTAAATGCTCCCATACCTCTACGGGTGCTGCGATGGCATCCTGCCGATACAGTTGTATGGCAGCCGTCAACAACTCAGCAGCCTTAGAGGTCTGGCCGTTTTTATACAGCACATAAGCATAAGTATCCATAAAGTTCGGGTTATTAGGCATTTGCTCTAAGGCCCGCTTAGCATATTGCAGAGCCTCAGACAGTCTTTGATTGTCCTCGGCAAGCATATACGCCAAGTTATTCAGGATACCGGTATTATTCGGCTTTTTAGCGAGCAGACTTTCGTAATCCTCGATAGCCTTTTTCCGATAGCTATTATCGGAAGTCTTTTCATAAGCAAAGGTTAAAAAGTCCGCTCTTTGCGTCGTATAGCCAAGTCTCTGCGATACATCATCGGGACTGGCCAGTTCAACGCATTTGTTGATACAATAAAGGGCTTTGTCATAATCACCCTTGATTTTAGTCAAATGGAAATTGATGAAATTGGCTGAGAGTGAATTCGGATTGGTTTGTAGCCTTTGCTCGCAATACTTCGAGACTTCATCTTCTCCCAAAATTAAGTACATTCTGTATAAAATCTCAGCGGTGAGTCTCTCATCCGTACCCGCTTCATCGACGGCCCTTTGGCAATATTCTATGGCGGTTTTCCTATCTCCGAGTTTCAACTTTGCCTGGCCAATTCTATATAAAGCTAAAGGAGCAAGAGTCGTATTCTCGTATTTATCCGCCGCGGCGGATTCAATGGCCTGTGTTAACTTCTCCGGCTGCCATGTGCTGTTTGTCGTATTTGGCTGACCCGCTGCTGCTATAAGTGCACTTAAATATCCATCAAATGCTGTAACATATTGTATATCCTTTATCGCGTTTTTTATATCCTGTTCGCCATATTCTTGTTGTTTAAGCAGGTATGCCTTTTTATACAACTGTTCAGCTCTTGTGAATTCGCCGGTATCTATGGCGAACTCCGCTGCCCGATTATACCACAGGACACTATCAGGAAATTTTTGCATAGTCTTATCGTAAAATCTCTTCAGTGCCTGCCTTCTTCCGAGTCTTTTATAAATCTGCTCAAGTAAGATTCTGGTTTCCAGAGGTGCATCCGGCTCACCGATGGCGCTATTAAGCTCGGTTATTGCGTTATCCGCCTGCTCTGCCTGTAGATAAGCTCTTGCCAGGTCAATGCTGATCGCCGGTGTGGCTGACAGCGACTTGCTCTTTTTAAGGTCAAGGATGGCCTGACTATAATTTGTCATTAAAAGATTTACCTGGCCTCTCAATCGCCAAGCCCCCGCATTCCCCTCGTCGGCTGCAAGATTTTGATTCGTCAGCTCCAACGCTCTTTGCAGTTGTCCCTGTCTCATCGCCAACCATCCCTCAAGCAGCAGCACACTGGAATTGTCCGGAAACCTTTCCTTAAAACCCTGTAATTTCTGCTTGGCTTGCTCAACAAGACCAATTCCGAGGAAAGCTCTTATTTGCTCAAGACGATTTTCTGCGTTGTCTTCGACGGCCAAAAGCTCTTCGGAATATCTTTTTATGGCCTCCTTGTCTCCGGTTCTCTCAGATACAAGTAAAAAGCCTTTGACCACATCAACGTCCTTTGGCTGTCGCTGATATAACTGCAACAACACTTTTTTAGCATCTTCGAATTGGCCAAGCTGAAAATGATGGCGCCAGAGCAATTTATCGTCTTGTGATTCCAGCAGCAATTGCTGAGCCTTGCCTTGCTCACCTATGGCCCTATAGTATTCTGTATAGCCTTCAAGCATTGCTCTATCGTTTGGGCTCATCTTTCTGGCTTCTTCAAGAGATGATTCTGCGATCTCAAACAATGTCTTTTTACGCTGTGAGTCTGTTTCTTCCAACGCCATTTTGGTCGCCAGTCTGGCAAGCTGTACAACATTGGATAATGTCGGGCTGTTTTTTTGAAGAGTCTGACGAATCTCCAATGCTCTTGCAGGTTCTGCAGAGCTTATAAATTCAGCGTAGTCGCTTAATAACGTCATGTCACCCGGATTTAACCATATAGCCCTTTCCAAAGCCTGCTTGACCTCGATTGCCTGCTCTGATGAGACATCTTCACCGAGCCTCCGGTTGCGAAGGAATAATGCCATACTCTTGGCAATCGCACCATCAAGAGGATTCAATGATGCAGCTTTGCTGATGTCTTCAATAGCTGCCTGCTCATTGCCCATAACAGCATTTATATTGCTTCTAAGCATATAGGCGTATGAAAATATAGGTTTCTGCCTCAAACACTCGTTGATCTTTTCCAGCGCGTCACTATATTGGTGTTTAGCCATATCGAAATGAGCTTCAAAAAGCTGACCTTGGCAATCATCGAGATTTTCACGCCGAGCAATCTCTATAGTTTTCTCTGCCAGCTTCCAATTTTCCATCTGAATAGCTATTTCAAAAAGATGATTTGCAGCAAGGTGTTTTAGATTCGTTTTTTCGGTCGATTCAGATAGTGGCCTGGCCCCCCTTCTTGCACCCAAGGTGGACGGGGGCTCTGTTTTCATTTCAAGAGCTTGCCTTAGCTTTTCAACTGCTTTTTCCGGCTCATTTTCCCTCCTATAAAAAATCCCGAGTTTCACAGCTTGATTAAGAGGATCGGCAATATTCATTAGAACCTGCTCTTCTATTTCTCGGCGGCGTCGTTGTGAAACATTCCGGGGATCAGGCTCAGAAAGCAACTGTTTGTAGAACAGAAGTGCTGGACTGTCTGGGAAGTAATACAGGAAACGATTGACCAAAACACTTGCCTTATCCGTCCAGCCTTGTGCTATGTAGCTTCCACAAACGGCACTGACGGAGGTTTCTTCAACGGAATTCGGTTCTGTAATTAGCAGCTTCTGCACAAGCTCTAACTTAAGCTGCCTATAGTTGTCCAAATCGGCTTGCATTAACTTCTCAGCAGCATCTGATATATGCTTCTGCTGCTGCCACTGCTCGGCTTGGTCGAGACCAAATGTAGATTTTTTTTCTGCTGAATTTTTTGCTAAAGCTGCCCTAATCTGCCTAATCTTGGCCTGTACCAGCACTAAATTAAGCTTAATTACATCTGGGCTATTTTGTTCAAGCTTGGCTAATTCTTCTTCGGCCTCGGAGATCCGATTTGTACCTATCAGGGCTTTTATGCGAAGTGTTCGGCTCATCTGGTTTGGCCCAAACTTCTGCTCGAAGGATTGGAGATTGTAAGGATTAGCGGAAGAGAGGACATAAGACCACATATCAACCCTGCCAAGAACTTCAAGATAATCCAAAATTGCTTCTGGCTTGAGCAGCTCAATACCCGCTTCAAGGGCACTGGTCAGGAATTCTATCGCTGCACCAACTTCAGAAGTATTTAAAAATATCTTCGCAAGAATATATGATAGCTGCGCATCTCTTTGCTCAGGATTATTAGAAGCCTTAATCTGCTCGTAAGCAGCATAGAGTTTTCTCGCAGCGAGGTCCGTATTTCCCTTTGCAAGCTCCAGCATTCCCTGCCACTTAGCTACTTGTGGGTCCTCACCACTGCCAAAAATCTGCTCGATTTCGTGCACTGCCTGTTCAGCGTCTGTCAGCCAGAGCTCGATTTGCGACTCAGTCACTCCTTCGGAAGGCTCGAGTATCTGCTCGATATAGCAGTTGGCCAGAAATGAATACAATAAGAATCTGTTCATTCTGTTGGCGAAGCTCTGTGGCCCAAGCGTATCCTGGGCACCTGGAAGCTCAACCGCATTTTTAGCTATTTCTACCGCCTTGCTGATTTCCGATTTTTGTCCATATACAGATGACTTGCGATAGTATAGATTTCCAGCATTTATTGCATACGCAACATTGTCTTTGTCTAATTCAATTGCCTTTTCAGCCGCCTTAATGGCCCTATCAAGAATTGCTCCGCCTCGGTCGGATTGACGGTCCGAATAGACCGAATAGATTGAATAGAATCTGGAAAGCGTCGCAAAAGCCTCCGAGCTGGAAGAGAACTTATTCACAAGCGATAAAAATTCAGGCTCGAGTGATTTAATTTGCTCCTTTTTAAGCTTAGAATCGCCGCCCAGCGGTGTGAGCTTGCGCGTTATAAGATTAATATGTGCTTTGGGAACATTATCTGCAACCTTTACCGCCCGCTGCAAAAGTCCGTTAGCCTGCTTAACGGCTTTTTCCCTCTCCTGAAGATTGCCCCTTGATGCAAGGATTTCACCTTTTTCTATGGCAGCCTGCGCCAAATACGAATAGGCATCAACATTATTTGGGTCAAGCTCCTTGACCTTCTCCAAATCATTGATTGCGTGGTCAAGCAATTCATCCGGCGTGGTTACCGCTCCCATTTTTACCAATTCAAAAGCAGCTCTGCCCCTGAGCAGATACAAATATGGGCCGATACGCCGGCTTGTGGCGTGCTGAAGCTTATCCTCCTGTATGCCTAATGATGGCTCCCACTTGGCTTTATCTGACATAAGCAGGCCCTTATCCTCAATTACCTCTATAAGCTCTGCTGTTTGAGACTTAACTTCCTGCCAGGCTCCGCTAACATTTCGTCTAACACTTGCATAATTATCAGCAACTATATAAATGTACTTCAACCGTCCGAGTCGAGCCTCTATGTTCTCCGGGTCAATATTGATTATCTGCTCCCAGCAGCCTCGCACTTTAGGCCATTGCCCGGTTTGAATATATACATCCGCCAGTTTAAATAGTATCTCTTTCCGAAGTGAACCGGTCTTCGCAAATCGGTGCGCCTTAAGATAATCTTGTTGTGCTTTCTTATAATCTTTTGCCAGCCATGCTGCGTCACCATCTTTAATAAATTTATCCGGGTCTCGGTCTAAATGAAAAAAGACCACTATAATAGCCAGGACAAACAATAGAAATACAATCGAGCCAATAAGCGCGACTTTTTTATTCAATCTTTTCTTTGCCATTGATTATTCCTTACCAATCAGGCCAATGTTCTCTTTCTAAAATCGGTAAAATCACATTTAAAAGCTTCTCACTCGCTGCAACCGCCTGTTCTTTGGCAGGTGCAATCCGCCCAAGGCGGAACTGGTTAAAAACCAGCTCAATCTTGCAAAAATACGAATGCCTGCGGAAGAGGTTCTTATTTAGTGCTATTCGAGCCTCATCTCTGCTGCCGGCATATTCACCGTTGACCTTAAAAAGATACAAAACAGGAAACGTTCTTTCACTGTGCCAGAGATTCGACTTTGCACCGCCGAAGACAATGTATTTTCCCCGGATTTTCTCCTCAAGGCCGGTCTTCTTTACTTCAAACGTCACGCTATCGGTTGCCAATCTTTGATAACCGCCACCGGTATAACACTCCTCCGGCACATGTGGTACCTTATCCGGAAGCCGGTAGTAGGTAATAAACAACAAGCATTTACGTACTGAGCTGTCAACCGACACATCTGAATCTTCGAAGACCCATTGAATATAATCTTCTGTGCCTAATTCATTGATTATCTCTTCATTTAGGATTTTACGTTTTTCTATTACGCTGTAAGGGACTAACTGCTTTTCATCCAGTAGGCCTAAGGACTTTTTCAGTGACAAAGGCTCCTTCCTCAGGTACACGCCGAAGCTTTTAACAGCAATTGACATACCCCCTCCGGCTATTGCGAGCACCGCGACGCATATCAAAAATGCCGGCTGAAAATAAACCTTTATATCATGCCTTATATCTCGCATCACACGCTACATTTCCGAACAACAATATCTTCGTTGATTGACTCTTGTTGTTCGACAAATAGACTCGACATAAACCACGCCAGAAGCCCGTATAAACCAAAAGCCAACGGCAGCATTGCAATGCCAAGCATATCATGGTATCTGCCCTGCGTATATTTAGGGTGTATGAGCACATAAATAAAGCCTGTAACCGTAACACGAACAATATTACAAAATATCGCAATAGGTACAGTACTGGCCAACAAAATAACTCGCTGCCAAAGAGGACGATAGTGCAGATAAGCCATAGCGACACCCAGAGCTAAAAAGGCCATTAACAGCCGCATTCCACTGCAGGCCTCAGCCACATTTAATCCGGGTTCCAAGTGCTTGCCTTTATAAATCACATCTATAACTACTCCGCTGGCAGTAGCTTCCAGGTCTGCGACCATATTCAATAACACAGCCGCCACCTGGGCCGCCCACTGCCGCATCGGCATAGTCAGACCAACATAGTATCTTCGCGGCAACGGCAGAGCAAAAACTAAAAACATGATCGGCAGCCATGTATATCTAAGCAAACACCAACCGCCCAAAAACAAAACTACAGCACCAAGTGCTGCCAACATTGAAATACTGCGAAAATATGCGTATCCGGATGGACTAACTATATTAAAAAAATAAAATACAACGCTGCAAAGTAAAATAAACAAGCCTAAATAATTCGGCCTGCTTTGAAGATTTAAGACCTCGCTTTTATGCCTGTTAATAAAGTACAGGCTGAATAAGGGGATTAGAAAACCATGCGACCAGCTTGCTTCAGTCAGCCATACGTGAACGATGCCTCTGATCTCATTGCGAAAAAGGAAACAAAACAGCCCCCCTATTACTACAATCTTTATGCGATTATGCAATTCAAGCTCACGCCACTGCTTTTTTGGCAGGGGTGCACTTTTTTGACGTGACTCTTCAGTAAAAGAAGCAATATTGGCCACCATAACTGAGAGATTCCGCTAAAGCCAGTGGGGTCTGCGGAAACCTTTACCGTAATCTGCGTCCGCAAAATTGCGGTCATAAACAAAACCGAAACCGTAAGTTGCTCTAAACGCGTTTCGCAAGATGGCACGCCACCTGGAGGTTGCACTCGTACCCACATTAATCAAATCGTTGGGCTTAATAAAGAAGTCAGGCTGTTCACCGCTGGCTATTTTATCTAAGTCCACCATGACAATTTCTTCTGTGTTTTCGCCGATCCTTCTTATCACTTCGCAGCGTTTAGGACAAGCTAAAGGTCCCAGGCCCCCCGCCGCAGCTATAGCCATCTTTAGAGTCATCGGTCGGCCTGTGATGTTAATATATCCGGTACTGTTAACGTTGCCCATTATAGCGAACTCACCGATAATATCAACAGGCACATGGATGGCATCGCCCGGCTTTATCACAATGTTATACCGCGGGTCACCGGCAAGCAACCTAGCGACGGGAATCTTTATGACTCGCGTTTGTAATGCAGCCTCCCATTCGAGCTCTTCCGGTAACTTCTGCTCAAGTGGAGCTGGTTTTTCCGGCTCGAATTTTATAGCAGGCTCTTTCGGCCTTTGATGCTTAGAGGAAATTGGAACCCATCTGCCATCTTTAAAAATCCAGTCGATGCGCTCGCCGATTTCTTCCTCCTTAAGCGCAAGCGTCGGCTTCATAGCTTCCGGTGGGCCAATCTGAATCGGGATCCACTTACCATTGCGAAATACCCATTCGATACGACCACTTTCTCTATTCTCACCTTCCAGCTCATTTGTCAACATTCTCCGGGAGCTTAAAGCCGGTGATGAACCTATTATGTGCGGCGTGTTTTTTGTACTCGATCTGCTATCTACTGAATGTCCGAACCGTTGAGATGAAGTCTCTCTTGCAAGCTCTCTCTCACTTGCCACTCCGGTAGAACCTAAAGTTATTTTTTTACTCCGGGGCCGGCTCCGATTAAATTGGGGATGTTGAGCTGAAGGTGTTATCCTCTGAAGCATCTGCCGCTCCAGCTTGAGTTGTGGCTCCTTCACCTCCGGCTCAATAATCCTCAACTCTGGGATCTCTTGTTCGGGTGTCTTCGGCTCAGGGCCGCCAGGCCCAATGATCTCCAGCTCTGGGAGCTTTTGTTCACGGCGTCGAGTCTCGATTTCAGCCGGCTTAGTTGCTTCCTTCGGCTCCTCAATAGAACGCGAAACGTAAATATAGCTTACATTAAATTGCTTTACACCTCCTGCGCTGGCAAGTGCATCGGCCAGCCGAAAATCATACCTGGGAATAACGTACCTGTTCGGAGCCAACACCCCCTCGCCTAATATTGAAAATGTACGCTGCTGCGAATTAACCAAAGCCACTGAAATCGACGGTTCTTTCAACACCTCCGGTGACAAAATTCGTTGTATCTCATCCTCAAGCTGTGCCTCAGTCAAAACGGTTGCTTGAACAACGCCCACGTCCGGTATGGATATTTTACCGGTTTCAGTAATGACGTAATCATTTTCAAATGGGACACCCTCTTGATATAACTCGAATATGGATATTCTAACAACATCTCCGCACCGGAGCACATAATCAGTTGGAACTGCCATAATGTCACTTGGCTTTGGCTCCTCTGATTTTTCCCACCCTATCGGCGTCTCCCCAGCTACACCTAACGAATCCAATATCACATTGACCGCCGGTGTCGGACGGAATCTTCCTATTTGCGTCGGATCAAAGAACTTACTGTTACAACCAGTAGCGCAAATAGCCAGCACCAGTGAGAATATCGCTATAGTTATGGCCTGCATCCTGTTCATATAAAGGACAATAAAAAAAACGAGTTTTTGGCTTTTCCAATACTACTCTGCGAAGTAGCTTCCACCCTCCGTAGTTAAACTACCGCGTCCGCCGACGCTTCAAAGCTATGACGACGAAGCAAGGATAGATCGCTACGCAGCACGAGAGGTACTAAAACTACTTTTAACAAACTCTTTTCTTGAAGGAATTTATCGGTTTTATCCTCCGCCACCTTAACTTGTTAACGGTGACCAAGCCTTCTACGACAAGGAATTTCTTAGCATAAAAGACGTTAGGTAACCTGTATCCACAACTACATTTGATACTTCATTAAATAATTACCAATAGAATCGCATCTCTACATCCTATAATTCCAAAAGAATTACAACAAAAGAAGCCACAATTGAAAACTCTCGTGCTACATAACAACCTTCCTTCGCCCGCCAAAGCGGGCTATGCAAGGCTGGGAGAGCTACTTCGCAGAGTAGTATTCATCAACATAGCAATGTAATGGGGTGTTTTCCGCATGGGTATTTTTACATTTATGTTAGCCGATGACGGGCTGAGATATATTGCTGGTACTCGCTGGTGCACAAAAAAGTATAAGTATGGATCGTTTGAAAGAACAGGAAGTTGAGCAGGCCAGGACCGCTGGTTAGGCCGATAACTCGGAGTGTGTTTGAGTATTCACTCTCAAAACGCGTAAGTCTTTACCAACAATGAGCTTAATGATTATTGGCTCGAACCAGCTAAGCCCTTTATTTGCTTGTACTTATGAATTTTGAAGCTTATTACTCGGACAGAATACTAGGTGTATATCCTAATTTCCCCCAAACAGCTTTCTGCACCTTGTGCAAATCCGTATTGCCAGGTTGTGCAATATTATGGTCATCCCAGGTAGTCTCTGCAGTACGCCTATCAACCCATTTCCAATATTCACTGTGTGCATCTGCGAAGCCGAAGGTCGTACCGTTGCTGTGCAGCTTCGGAGGCGCATCATACCATGCTTCCTCTGAATATAAAACACCCCAGGTGCCTTTAGACACCGGGTCTTCACCAAGAAAAACCATCCTTTCAGATGTTCTGCGAATCGTATTTATATTTTTTATTTTCAGCTCTGGAGTATAGGCATCCCAGCCACAATAACCATTCATCGAGTCAACTATGGTGTACGTCAATCTCCTTTGCTTCGCACTGTTTGGGCACTTGTAAAGTTTTTCACTTTTAGTATATGGCCACAGTTGACCTCCTTTGATCGCGATTTCCCACTCCTCAATAGTACTATCGTGGCCTTTAGTAGGCCAACGCACCCACCAATTAGACACCGGAGGACTGCCTTCGTAGCTTACGTCACTATTTACGATTTTACCGTCATTGTCATCCGCATACAAAACCCATGCGAGTGTTAGCTGTTTAAGATTACTGAGGCACACTGAACGTCTGCCCTGCTCTCTGGCTCGATTTAGTGCCGGCATCAATATCGCCATCAGTATCGCGATGATTGCTATCACTACCAGCAGCTCTATTAACGTAAACCCCGTTAGAAACATTCTTCTTTGCTTAGCGCACCCGGACTTTGACGAGTTCGGTCGGGTTGATGGCCTCAAGAAATCGGCAATCTGGATTTCTAATGGGGTAAAGCCCGTTGGAAAAGATTCCTTATCCGTGGGACACCTGCTTTTGGTACAGTTTTCTAATGGGGTAAATGCTCTTCGTTTATCCATAACAACCATTTTCATTTCTGTGAATATTTTACTTCTCTGTTATAGTATGCATAAAACAAAATTTATGTTCGGTTATTTCTGTCCGTTTCGCATTTGTTGAGCCGTTTTTTGCTAAAAAGTTAAATAATAGTATATCTAAAATCTGTTTTTTTTGCAAGGTTGTCTTATGCCTCTTTAAGAATATTGAATAAATTTGTATTTTTCTGCC
Source organism: uncultured Pirellulales bacterium (assembly GCA_964631175.1). GTDB lineage: Bacteria > Planctomycetota > Phycisphaerae > Sedimentisphaerales > Anaerobacaceae > CAZVWH01. The sequence continues at coordinate 13,766 of CAZVWH010000013.1, forward strand.
GACATCCTGAATGAGAAACAAGTGCTTATACCACAAGCAGCTAACGTTTAGGAAGCGAGATAACGGAAGCTCTCTCAAAATTTTGTTGTCGAAATAAAAAATGCACGGATTATAGAAAACGCGGGCCAAATAATCTGACCGATGTGACCGGTATGGCAAAAACAACCATGTTCGGTTATCATACTGCCGGACCCGCGAAAACAGATTCTTCGAATGAAAAAGTTCGCCGTTATTTAGACTGTGACCACCTCAGCAAAAGATGGTTTCCATATTAAGCCGTATCTATAAAGAAAGGCTTACAAACGCAACTAACAAACATAAGCTCGTTACTCATAGCAAAGCTTATTTGGCGGTTTTTCTTGTGCTAAAAATTGCAACTGCCAAAACAGCTAATAGCGCTACTGCTGATATATGTCCGAGGATAGAGGGTTTCATTTGGTGCATATGAACCTGCACAGATGAGCTAAGTTCCGGAAATATCATATCAAGCAATATTCCCGACCCCAGAGCACAGACCACAACCGTAGAAAGATAGGCTACTGCAGTTCGCCAGCCCAAAACCTTCCATATCGTTGTAAGTCCGGCAGCATTGGTAGCAGGCCCGGCTATAAGAAATACCAGAGCGGCTCCTGGGGTTAGGCCTTTCGATATCAACGCTGCTGCTATAGGCACTGACGCAGTCGCACACACATAGACTGGTATGCCCAGAAACATCATAACCACCATTGCAAAAATACCGGTGCCTAAAAGTTTTTCCGTGAAGAAATCGTCCGGCACAACAGTCGAAATAACCGCAGCAACCACCAACCCGACTAACATTGCTGTCCCTATATCTCGCGGCAGTGTGATAAAACCATATTTTAATCCTTTAACAAATCTGCCGGATAATTTACCAGCGGCGCAACATTCTTCTAACCACTCCAAGGGTGTGGATTCTTTACTTTTTCCGCCCCAATTAAAAACATCTACAAAAATGCCACCAATAAGACCGGTCACCAGTGCTACCAAAGGTCTGAAAACAGCAAAAACAGGACCAAGAAGACTTAAAGTCACAAAGATACTATCCACGCCTGTTTGAGGTGTGGACAATAAAAACGATATTGTGGCTCCTCTGCTTGCTCCGTGCTTGCGTAGCGACATTGATACGGGAATGACGCTACATGAACACAATGGAAGTGGGATACCAAAAAGAGACGCCTTTAATAATGGCCATACCCCCCTGCCGCCCAGATGTCTTTCGACTATTCGCTGTGAGACAAACACAGAAAGAATCCCGGCTACGAAAAAGCCGAACAGTAGGTACGGTGACATCTCGGTGACAGTAGCCCAGAAATCTGAAATCATTACTTTAACATAATCTGCCATTGCGAACCCCTTTGCTTCCGGCAGGAGTGACTAAAGTTCGGCCTTTGCCCCGAATATTACGAAGTGTGAAGGAAAGTTAGCATTTAGTGGTTAAAGCCTCGCTCAAGGTCATCAATTATGTCTTCGACATCCTCAATTCCAACCGCAAGTCGGAAAAGTGTATCGCTTATTCCCAATTTATAGCGTTCTTTTCTCGTACAGTCGTAATAGCTCACCAATGCCGGATGTGTTATCAATGTCTCAACACCGCCAAAACTCGGCCCAATATAGCACAGCTTCAAAGCATCTAAAAAGCGCTTGGCGTCTTTGAGTTTGCCCTTTATATCAAATGTTACCACCCCTCCGCCGCCGCTCATCTGCTGCTTTGCTACTTCATAGTGAGGATGACTTTCAAGAAAAGGATAATAAACTTTCTTGACACGTGGGTGACTTTTAAGGTATTCAGCGACCTTTAATGCGGTTTCGTTTTGTTTCTTCACACGCAGGGGAAATGTTTTGAGACCCCGCAGGAGAAGATAACAACAATGAGGATCAATAAGGCCGCCCATTGACTTATGAAGATTGCGTATCTTATCGACCAGCTCTTTTTTCCCAAGCACTGCTCCTGCCAAGATGTCATTATGACCTCCAAGGTATTTTGTGCAACTTTGCAGGACGAGATCCATCCCGAATTCGATAGGTCTCTGATTCAGCGGCGTGGCAAACGTGCTGTCTATGAGCGTTAGAATGTTATGCCTGTCTGCAATTTTTTTGATCTTAACAAGGTCAAAGATATTCAGGTAAGGATTTGTCGGTGATTCGGAAAATATAAAACGCGTGTTCTTTTTAATGGCCCTTTCAAAAGCTCCATAATCTCCGAATGCAACTATAGTGCACTCAACGCCGAATTGTTTCAGATAGGACATGCAAAACTCGAGCGTCTTTTTATAGCTGTCGTCGGTTATGACAATATGGTCGCCTGACCGAACCAGTGTAAGAATAGTTGTAGTTATTGCGCTCATACCGGATGTAAATACCACACAATCTTCAGCACCTTCAAGATCCGCGAGGCGCTTTTCGGCAATCTTCGCCGTTGGATTGCCGTATCTGCCATATTCAAAATGCTCTTTTCCTTTTTTGGTGTAATCTTCAATATGCTTTGAGTTCTGAAATGTAAACGTGGAAGTCTGAATAATCGGCGTTGTCAGCGAATCTGCATATTTTTTTCTCGGCTCACCAGCATGTACAGCCCTGGTGGACATGGATTTATTACCTCTGTGAGCCTTTTTATTGCTGGAGGATTTGGCCATTGTCTATTCCTTACTCATTTAAAATATCGCTCTCTAAACTGCGCATTAACATTGTACGGTTTCAGTATGGCTGATATTACCCTGCAAATCAATTGTAACATCCCCGAAGCACATTTCAATTTTGTTTTTAGAAATAGCCTGTTGTGCAATTCGAGTTAGGCCGTGGCGGCAAGGCACTCGCTTAGTTACCGAGCACGGCTGATTTAAATCCATTGAAGCCCATTTTATCTATCATAACGCCCAATCTTTGATGGGGTTTGGCATTAGCTTTATAATATCTAACAATCTTATCAACCAATGCAATAACATCCTCGGTTTCAAATCCTTTCACCAATTCCTGTGCCAGCCTTGGACGAGCGCCACCACAGCCGCCCACCAATACCTTCCAGCCTTTGGACATCCCGACAATTCCAATATCCTTGATACATGTCTCAGCACATTGATTAGGACAACCGCTGACACCGATTTTAAATTTGCCCGGCAGCTCCATACCATGGTATTTGCTGTCCAGCTTCAGACCCAGCGATAAGCTGTCCTGCTGACCGCGCTTGCAAAAAGTCGTACCCGGACATGCCTTAACGCTTCTGACACACAAACCTATCGCGTAGCCTGGCGACATACCGAGTTCCGACCAGATACTGTCCACATCCTTTTCATCCACGCCAACAATTGCGATTCTCGCGGCGCTTGTAATTTTAAGAGCCTTAGCCCCGTACTTCTCCGCCACATCAGCTAATCTCCGCAACGTTTGTGGCTTAACAACCCCACACGGAATATGCGGTGCCACTGCAAAGGTTTGTTTGTCCCGCTGAATAATTACTCCTTTTTCACCATCTTTCAGCATATCAAGCTCCTTGATAGGTAGGGTGTGCATTGCACACCACTAAGGAAATGGTGGGCAGTGCCCACCCTACTAATTCACTTAAACCTTATCCTTTTTACAGGCAAATCTCTGCTGTACTCGCTTCTCACTTTTTCTCTCTTTATCACGCTGTCTTCTACGTCTTTGGCCCTTTGTTCTTGCCAGTTCATCAAGTGTAACGCTACCAAGATAGCTGTTTATGGACTTGGCAAGTTCTGCAAGTTTCATCCTAACCGTACATTTCTTCTGCCACGGACAGATATTCTCTCCTAGCAGGCACCTATTCAGAAGAATCTTGCCTTGAATTGCCTCTATAACTTCCAGTAAACTTATCCTGGAAGGTTCTCTGCCGAGTCTGAATCCACCTTTAGGCCCCATACAACTTTCAACTAATCCAGCATTACGGAGCTTTTGCATCAGCTTACATGTGAGCTGATATGGAATCTGGCCCTGCTGCGCCATTTCCCTGCTCGGTACCGGCTCGTTTCCATAATGACCGACCAGATTAACCATCGCACGTAAAGCATAATCAGTATTCCGTCTTACCACATCCATCTTCAATCGGAGCCCCAAAGTGTATTCTATAATATATAGGACTAAAATAGTCTTACTTGTTCGTTACGTCAAAGAAAAAATAATTGTTTTTTTAGAATTTCTTTTATAATCCCCCCGTGATGTTGTTTTTCATTTAACTATCTTAATAGCCCCCGCTGCAGAGACTCGAATGTGCTTTGCGAGGCCTTTGGTGAATGAAAAGTAATATTTGCCGGGACCTTTTAAAACCACTTTTTCGCCGTCAGCAATCACCTCTATATCTTCACGGGGCTGTTTGGCATGAATAATATTAGCTAATAAAAAGGCCTTTTCGAGACCGTCACCGGTTTGGTAATTTGCCACCTCGTCCGGCTGAGCAAGCCTTTTACCGTCATAAATCGATTCATTCTTCATTTCTTTAAGCCACGCATAAACCTGCTCGACCGATAATGACTTGAAGGCTTGAATTGAGACAGGATTACGCTCCACCGCTGCTTTTACAAATGGAGTCCAATCACAGGTTTCCATATCACGATAGGCGTAAAAAGCAAGGTCAGCCGTAGAGTTTATCTCGCGAATCGCCTGCAAATATTCAATTATCTGCTCTCTCTCTTGCTCTACGGAGATTTTGACAGGCTCAGAAGGCACAAAATTTTTGTCAAGCGAGTGTAGTTTTGCCTCAACATAAACAAAATCAGCAAGCTCGTCCACAAACTTCTGCGCATCCTGGATAATAGGCTTTATGAATTTTCTCAGAGCTTCTTTGCTCTGCTGATTTCGCATGTCAATCTTTTGCTTTTTTATAAATTCATAAAGCTCGTCGCAGAGAATCCTGCCGGGCAGCTCATACGAAACAAAATCTTCATCGGAGACCTCGGCGAGCAATTTATCATTTGTTTCATCGGCGATTCTAAAATTGCTGCCGTGCTCGTAGTGAAATAACGTTTCAGCTTTTAAAAATTGCGCTTGTCCGTGACAGTCTCGGCATAACTGAAAGAATTTCTGATAGTCCCGGTGATTGCGTAAAAAACTGGCAAAGACGGTAAGTGATAATTCAGTTGATAGATATGAAGAGAGCTTCTGAATAAACCGTTGATAAATATCTTTTTTTATTGTGGCTTCTTTGTACAAACAATGCACATAGCCGGTTGGATGAGCCACGATTGTAATGTTTTCGTTGCGAAGCGCTCTTTGTGCTTTGTCGGAAATTTCTGTACCATTGAACCACATTGTCTTGGTGACGAGTCTTCTGTTATTGGTCAGAACGCCGTCATTTATATCAATGAAATTCTGTGAATGAAGAGGCGTGAGTATCATATAGATATCTTCCAAAGGGATCCCACAGATAACAAACGCTGCTGCGGCGTACAAAGCAGCCAACGAGACACACTCCCCTGCCTTTTTTGTGTACCCCATTTTGAGCCGAAAAGCATCCATCGCTTCAACGGTTTCGGTCTTCCAGTATGGAATAATGTCACTATCATATTTATCTAAGCCAAAATGCTTGCGAATATCCACGTCGAAATAATATTTGTCGCCATGATAGCCAAATAGTGCGTTACTTTTAGCGATATCATCGGAAGAAATGAACTTCACAAAACGTTTAAGCTCCTTTTCCCTGCTGGTAAGGCCCCAAGTCTCCAGGTCAAGATTAAACTCGTACTCATCTATAATGAATTGCTTCAGCCGCATCAGTTTTTTGAAGCTATTCTTTCCCTCGAGCTTCTTGAAACAGTCCAGCTCGCGCCACTTCCAGATGATTGGGCTCATAATATTAGCCAAAACCAAGCTGTATATCAGCTCTGGAAATACAAAGATTTCCATATCTGATAGTGTTACAGCAGAGCTATATTTTTCTAACTGTTCTGAATCCATAAGCAATAATCAACCGCTCCCTCACGGTCGCGGCTCTGTATTCTGTCCTCTGTCTTCTGTCCTCTGCCTTCTGTCCTCTGTTTTCTGTCCTCTGTATTCTGTCCTCTGTCTTTTGTCCTCATTCCAAACTCTCCGGCAGCGTTTCTATAAATTCTTTTATATCATCACGGGTCCTGCGATAGTTTCGCAGCATCTTCTCTTCGCTATCGATCACGGCAACAGGGTCTTCAAACATCCTGTGAATAAGCTTGGTTTTGCCGGGAAATACAGGACACTGCTGCCTGGCATTATCGCACAACGTTACAACATAATCAAAATCAATCCACAGAAGCTCATCGACGTGCTTGGACGACTGATCGGAAATATCCACGCCTGTTTCTGCCATTACCTTTATCGTTTTTGGATTGACCCCGACCGGCCAGACACCTGCGGAGTACGCCTCAATAACATCGCCCTTTAAGTGCCTGGCCCAGCCTTCCGCCATTTGGCTGCGGCAGGAATTGCCTGTGCAGACAAACAAAATCTTTAATTTATCTTTCACCTTGTCCTCTCTTTGGGATACAGACTGCATCCGATGATTTTATCTTTATACTCGGCAATTGCAAGTCGTGTTCAGAAATAACCCCGTCATTACAAATGACGGGGTTAAGCATAATGAAAGACCCTGCCATCCGGTTAGCCCTGCCATCCTGCATGGCAAGGTTGGAAATAACCCCGTCATTAAAATG
>CAZVWH010000013.1:20518-42061 GCA_964631175.1 uncultured Pirellulales bacterium
ACGGGGCTAAACATAATGATAAACCCTGCCATCCGGTTAGCCCTGCCATCTTGCACGGCAGGGTTGGAAATAACCCCCGTCATCAAGATGACGGGGCTAAACATAATGATAAACCCTGCCATCCGGTTAGCCCTGCCATCTTGCATGGCAGGGTTGGGAGTAACCCCCGTCATCAAGATGACGGGGCTAAACGAATGTATAAACCTTAACCGAAATTATTGTTGTCGGAAATATAATCCATAAATTATTATTCAAATATGACAAAAAAAATAATCGGTTATATGATTACATGGACTACTTACGGTTCATGGCTGCAAGGCGATAAAAGAGGGTATGTAAAAAACGGCAGAATCCTGCCGGCAAATGACAAATTAAAATACGCAAATCAAAAACAACAAAAATTCCAGACGGTTAAACTCGATTCAAGTCAAAAACATATTGTTCGCAAGGCGATACTCCAAGAGGCACAGAAAATAAATCAGAAGATTCTTGCAATCTCAGTTTGTTCAAATCATGTACATATCGTTGCAAAGATTTCATCTGAATCAATTGAAAAGATTGTTCATAGATACAAGCGTTTATCCACTTTTGTCCTTCGCAAGGCCGGTCTGAACAACAAAGTATGGTCAACAGGATTTGATAAAAGGTTCTGTTTTACGGATAAGGAAATAGAACAGAAAATCAAATACGTAAATGGACATAAATAATGTTTAGCCCTGCCATCTTGATGGCAGGGTTGAGAAAAACCCCCGTCATCAAGATGACGGGGCTAAACTAAAATATCAATTACGACAAAACTCTAATAGCTCACAGTCCTGACATTGCGGCCGAGGCCTGCCATTGCAATCCTCAAGGATTCCAATTCTGGACAATGCAAAATCATACTTAACCGGGTCGGTCGGCTCAATCTCCGCAAAGCTCTCCGTTATTTTTACTGCTGTTGCTAAAGAAACCGTTTTCCGTTCGTAGAATCTCAAAATCCTGCACAATCTGGCCATATGCACATCCACCGGCACAATCAGCTTAGTCTTGTCAACCGAGCTCCATAGGCCCGGATCGACTTCATCTCTTCTTACCATCCATCGCAAAAAAAGGTTCAGTCTTTTACAAGCGCTTCCCGATTCCGGATTAGGCAATAAATAACGCAGCCCTTTCGGAGGCTCTGCATTTTTGTGTTTCATAAATCTGTCAAGTAGTGACTCGCAAAATTTCGACAGTGCTGGAACGATATTCTCATCCGTTTCTCGGTAGCCCAGCAAAAAGTAATTTTCTATGCAACCTCTTTCCTCCAGAACCTCCCGCAAAACCTGCAACAGGTCTGAAATGTCCTGGCCGGATGTGAAACGATGCCTGAAGCTACTTAGTCTCTCCCGTTCAGCCTCGCCAAAATTTCTCACAAATGCATACGGGTTTGTCCCCATCCGGCCAAATAGGTCATTCAGACTCTTTTCGATCTGCTCCACTCTGCCGTATGCCAACTCTGCCGATAAAAAACCGACCACCTCCCTGTCAGCGGGATTAGGATATTTATACAGAAATTGCAACGGGTCCGGCGGAACAAACTTAGGGTGATTATATTTGGCGTATAGCTTTTCCAAAACGTTTTTGAGTTGTTCCATTCGCTCGACCACCTACAACCTCCATTATAGACCGCTTAAAGTCAATCTTCCCAATCCTCAACACCCTCGCTTGAAATGACTTTTCCATGCAGCTACATTTTGAATTTTTCAATCAGATTGCACAACTGCCTAACATCGAACTCACGTTCGTACAAAGGACGTTGGTTTGCCCTATAGATACTGATATTTTCCTCGAAAGTTGACTGCTCTGCAAGTGTATAGAAAACGCCAAGCGGAAGTCTCTCAGTCTCCGTTGCTTTTTCAAAAGCCTGGTTTCTATTGAAAGAGTCGTGTGAATCCTCAAGGTAATACGTGTTTTCTTTGAACCACTGGTGTGTGTTGAGCTTATTAAATGAAACACAGGGCTGAAATATGTCAACAAGTGCGTATCCTTTATGCGTAATGGCTTTTTTCAGTATTTCTTTTGTCTGCTCTGTATCGCCGGCATAAGCCCTCGCGACAAAGCCGGCATTCAAAGCAATAGCAATTGCAATGGGATTAAACGGTTCAAGAAAAACACCAGCAACCTGTACAGGACTCTTAAAGCCTATCTGACTTGTCGGTGATGCTTGTCCCTTTGTCAGCCCATAAACCATATTGTTATGAACGATATGAGTTATATTTGGATTTCTACGCATCGTATGCAAGAAATGATTGCCTCCTTCACCATACATATCGCCGTCGCCACTTTCTGAAATGACCGTGAGTGAAGGATTAACTGCTTTTATTGCTGTCGCAACAGGCAAAGCTCGGCCATGCAATCCATTGAATATATTGGTTTTGAAATAATGGGGTATTTTTGCTGCTTGGCCTATGCCTGAAACAAGCACAAGTCTTGTCGGTTCAATTTTTAGCTCTACTAAGCTTTGTTTAAGCGCTTTAAGGATAGAAAAGTTGCCACAACCTGGGCACCAGGCAATATCAATATTATCCATATCAAACACTTTGGTATCCATCGGCTATAATAATCCTAATCTAATAATTCATCCAATCCTTCCATAACCTCTTCGACGGCGAAACTTAGTCCATTATATTTCAAAATCTTCTCATCAATGTCTATTCCTATATGGAGCTTTATCTGGTTGCCAAACTGACTGGTTGCATTACTTTCGACAATTATGGTTTTATCTGCTCTTTGCAGATAATCAGCAGTGTCTGGGTGCAAAGGATGTACTTGTTTGTAATGCAACAGCGACGTATCATTTCTTGCCAATTCTGCAAGAGCCTCTTTTACGACGTTATATGTTGAGCCCCAGCATATCACAAGGTTTTTATAATCTTCCGGCCCTACGAGCTCCGGAGGTATAGTTTCATTCTTTATCGACTCGGCCTTTTTCAGTCTCTTATTAACCATCTTAGTTCTCAGATTAAGGTCTTCTGTGATGTGTCCGTCCTCATCGTGCTCGTCACTATCAACGCAAACAAGACCATCGCCATAGCCGGGGATACCACGAGGAGAAATGCCATCTGCTGTTAGCTCATACCTTCTGTAATCTTTTCCGGTCCTGACTATGCACTTTTCAACCTTTGTGCCTGATAAGTCAAAACAGGCCGTATTATAATAAGAGTCTATGAGGTACTGGTCAGTCAGTACAAACACCGGCACCTGATACCTATCAGCCAGGTTAAATGCTTTCCGGGTCAGATAAAAGGCCTCTTCAAGTTTCCCTGGAGTAAGGATTATTCTGGGAAATTCGCCATGTCCTGCATAAAGTGCCGGTTCGAGGTCTGCCTGCTCGGTTCTGGTGGGCAAACCAGTAGCAGGTCCCGGCCTTTGGCCAAGATGAATCACTATTGGTGACTCAAGCATACCGGCCAGGCTCAGGCCCTCTGTCATTAAAGCAAAGCCACCCCCTGATGTTGTCACCATCGCCCTTGCGCCGGCGTACCATGCACCAATAGCCATATTCATTGCAGCTATCTCGTCTTCTGCCTGCTCAGCTATTATGCCAAATTCTCTTGCGTGCTGAGCAAGAAAAACCAATATACCTGTAGAAGGCGACATTGGATAGGCGGATATGAAATTACAACCACCCGCTATAGCCCCAAGACTTACGGCTTCGGCCCCGCTTAAAAGAATTTCATTTTTTACCTTGGTATCCGTAGCTATCTTAAGTTCAATTTTACCCGAACCTATTAAACTACTACCTATCTTATAACCGGCTTCCGCCGCTTTAACATTATTTTCTACAACATCCTGTGACTTTGCAGAAAAATACTGCTTTATGTATTCACTAACCACCTGCAGCTTAATCCCAAACAAGCCGGTGATCGTCCCAATCGCAGCTATGTTTGAGTAAATCTTATCTCCAATACCAGTGGCAATCTTGTTGAAAGGAACATCAATATAATTGCCCTGGCTCCGACCAAAATCATCGCCAAGGTTGTTACTATCTGCTAAGATAATGGTATCGGATGAAATTCTTCCCTTGACATGTTGAACCGCACCTTTGTCAAGAGGAATCAAGATGTCGATCCGATTCACAAAGGCCTGGACAGGCCTTGAAGACACCCTTATCTCAGTAGAGTTCATCCCGCCTCGAATACGCGACATAAATTCTTTTGTTGCAAAAACATTATAGCAGGAACGACTCAAAATCCGTGTCAAAATACGCTCCACAGTCTGGATACCCATACCAGCCTGGCCGCAAAGGACAATTGAAACATCGTCCCTGTTTTTAAGTGTTGAAATCTTACTCATAAGATTTGCCTTCGATAGTAACTCTCACCATTCTTTTCCATCTTGATCGCGTACTCAAATATGTCTATCTCTGTGCTTGCTACCAATTTGATGTGCTCTGTAAATCCGATTTTTAATATGTTCGCAAACACAAAAGAGGCTATTCAAGCTCTCACATTTTGCAAAAAATGGCTAAACGCTACCAAACCCAGCTTGTCGGCAATTCTATCAATTTGCCCTTTGCTATTCTTAGTGGGTTGACTTAACCGTTGAATCGTCTCGAAGCAATTGTCTCTGCTGGAGCGATTGGTTGAGAATTCGAACGTGGTGCATCTCTTCTTTAATAATATCATCGATTTTGTCTTTGCCTGCGCGGTCTGGGACAAAGTTCTTCAAACCAGTATAGTAAACAATAGAGTCCTTCTCCTTCTCGATAGCCGTCCTAAAGATATTCTCCCTATTTTGCTTACCGGAGAATTCCTCGGATGGCTCTGGCTTAATACCAAATACAGCCAACCCAGCCATAGCCTGCGTATCCAGCAACAATTCGTCCTCCGGCTTAAAGGTCCTAAGCTCTCTGCTCAATTCGGAAAGCTGCCTTCTCATATCTGCGAAAAGCTGTTCGTGTCCGATTTCCCAATCAGCCAACCTAAGAAATAATTCGCGGATGTCCGAATCATCAAAAAGTTCAGCCGCCTTACGGTAGAATTTGGCACCATCACGCTCTATCTTCTCAGCTACTTCAAAAACCTCAAAGGCATTAAACTCGACAGCCATTGTTTTTCCCTTCCAAAACCCATAAATATTGCCATGCTATCCGGCATCGAATCTCTCGACTCAAAAACCAATTCGTACTATATTATCCGGTTCGCAAACAATTTCGTCAACCCGTGAGATAAACATTCGCCAATTTAATAAATCCGCATTTTCTTATCTCATGGCTTCAACCATATATACCGTCTAACACCTTCATTGTTCACCACAAATAAAACAGACAGCAGAAAACGGAGGTCAGAGAATAAAACAAAGACAACAGATACATATCTTCTGTCTTCTGTCATTTATAGATTATCCGTAGCAACCAAGCACAAACTACGATAAAATCGCCCCCGCACCAATTGTTTGTCGTCGAAGGACTTTATTTTTTTCGGGCCGATTCTCAAAAACGAGTACAATTGGTGCGGGGCTAAACATGGACGACATTCAGCGAAAATTAGCTCTGATTGACAGAGAGCTTGCCGGCGGAAGAGACCTTCACAAACAAATTGTAAGCACATCTCCTCTTGTATTTGTCGCGATAGGATTAATAACAGGTATCCTGATACAAGACATATTGATGTGGTCAATCCAGTTCTGGCTGATACTACTTTTACTTTGTGCAATCGGTACATTTCTTTTGTTTGCCGTATTAAAAGTAGCCTGTCCACCATACGTCGCGGCGTATATTGCTTGTGTTTGTTTTGTGTGCCTCGGTGCTACTCGGCTGAGCAGCTTCTATCAGCCAAGGCCCGATGGTATCCGCAATTTTGTCACGAATGAGAGAAAATTAGCAACAATTCGAGGGCTGATTATCACCGAGCCGTATATTAATAAGAATCAGCAATGGCAATTTGCCAGATTTACTTATAATGACCCAACCACCAGTTTCTACTTAAAGGTAAAGGAAATAAAAACCGTTGCGAAAAGGCCACAACTGTGGAACGGCTGGGTAAAGGCAAGTGACACTATCCGGGTGCAGATTGGTGAACCCGTGCTGGACTTGAAAGCGGGTAATTACATCCAGGCATATTGCTGGCTGGATAGATTCAAAGAAGTCACCAATCCGGGCCAATTTGATATCGCCAAGTATCTGGCCCGGAAAAATGTTTTCATCGCGGCATCCGTTAAGTCACGAGACGGCATTAAATTATTGAGAAGCAGTCCCGCAGGTATATTTACAAAACTAAAAAGAAAACTAAGACAAACTGCGACACAAGCTCTCCTGGGTGACCTGCCGCTGGAAGATAGAAGTCGAGGGTTGCTTGAGGCGCTGCTATTAGGCTATAGAAAAAATATCGACAATGCTACTTATGAGGCCTTTCGCAAAACAGGCCTGCTGCACTTTATCAGCCTTTCCGGAATGCACTTAGCAATTTTCGTGGGAATTATCTGGTGGTTATGCAAAACGGCCGGTTTAATGAAGCGCGCCCGAGCGGTTGTTTGTATAATTGCTATAGGTATCTTTTTGTTGATTGTCCCTCCAAGAGCACCTACATTACGAGCGGCTATTATAGCCATTGTTTTTTGCATATCATTTTTCTTTCGCCGACGGCCCAGCTCCATCAATACATTATCTATGGCGGCAATAATTCTTCTATTGGCAAGACCCACACAATTATTTGAGCCCGGCTGGCAACTTTCGTTTACCGCAGTCCTTGGGATTATAATTTTCACGGAGCGAATCCACTTCTTTATATATGGAAAAATAACAGGAACTTCGTGGTTTAAGAAAATCCCAAAAACTAAACCACTCTATCGCATAACTGCAAAACCGAGGTCATACGCATTGAGGTTGTTTTCTGTAGGCCTTGCAGCCTGGTTAGGCGGCGCAGGCGTTTTACTTTACCACTTTTACACAATCACACCATTGACAAGCATTTGGACGGTTTTAGTTTTTCCGCTTGTTAGTGCAATCTTAGCACTGGGATTTTTGAAAATAGTCTTATTTTTCCTTCTACCAACACTGAGCAGTTTTTTAAGCTTTTTAGTTACCGTGCTGTCGGACTGTTTAATATGGGTTGTAAAACTCCTCGCAAGTTTTAATATTTCTCAAATACTCATAGGCCATGTATCACTTACACCGGTGATTTTATATTACAACACAATTACTTTTGCTGCTTTTGTTTATTTTCAGCGTCCATTAATAAAGAAAGCAATCTGCACGGTAACAATCCTGGCAATAATTGTCTTTTTAGGTGTCATAAAATGGCAAAGGACATATCGCGACAATCTGGTTCTTACCTGTCTTGATGTTGGCCACGGCCAGGCAATATTGGCACAGCTTCCGAGCAAAGCCAATATTTTATTTGACGCAGGCTCACTGTATAAAAGTGACATCGGCAGGCGAATTGTTGCGCCGTTCCTGGACTATAGCGGAATAAACAAAATCGATGCAATTATTATAAGTCACAACGACATTGACCACATTAACGGAATACCTGAGATTATCGAACATTGTGAAGTTAAAAGTGTTTATGCCAATGATGCTTTCATTAACCATCCAGACACATGGGGGACAGTAAAAGATATAAATGACTGCCTACATGCAAATGGTCTTAAAATGCAACCGTTAAGCAAGACATTAAATTTAGGCAGCGGGGTTAATATAACGATACTCTGGCCGACCGAACAGGTATGTCAGAATGAAGATTTGGGCGACAATGATAAATCAGTGGTTTCATTGATTGAATTTGCCGGCAGAAAAATCCTTTTATGCTCCGATATTGAAAATTTTGCACAACAAGAGCTACTGCAACTTCTTGACAATCTAAAAGCCGACATCGTTGTTGTTCCCCATCATGGCTCAGCTAAAACGTTAGAGCCTGGATTTCTGGAGAGTCTTAATGCGGATATTCTGATATGCAGTTGCGGCCGAAGTCAATACGAAAGGATGAATCGTGACCCCAATAAGGCGAAGTCGTTTTATACTGCCAGAGATGGGGCTATTACTGCTTGTATTAACAAAGATAGTGCGATCAAAACTGATGTTATTTTTAAATAATAAGCGTTTGAAAAACCAATTCTTGGAAAAAATCACACGGAGGTTTTTTCTACCTCTCCAAGAAAGTATGATTCATTTATTTCTATAACACCACTTTGCTGATTTGCCTTTTGCAGCTCTTCGGATTGCAAGAACTTTCGAGCGTCGTCCATATTATCCCATTCACAGAGGACCACGATCTTGTTAGGGCCCTGCTCGGTTTGAAGGATCTGGTACGATTTCATACCGGAAGCCTTACGCAAGGCAACGCCTTGCTCGTTATCAAATCCGGATTTCCACTCGGCGTAATTCCTAAGCTCAAGAATGGTTAATGTGTAATATGGCACGGTTTATCACCTCCTTTCTTCTAATTATAAAACTTACAAATGGCCGGTAGAGCGTAGATATGACTCTAAAGATGAAACAAATACTTTAGCTTCATTTAAAGTTTCTCGGGCAATTTGTTCATCTATTTCAATTAGCTCACCATAATCATGAGTCTGACGGAGATCAAATGCTAACCTTAATGATCGAGAAAGCTCCCGCGGAAAAAGACCTGTTTTTACGAATTCTCTATCAAATAGGCCGATTACACCGCTATGTTTAGATGTACCAAGTTTCCTTGTTGCTAATAAAGCAAGTACAGAATAAAACATCGCATAATATGCACGATTTATTGTTCCTCTATATGCCGACTGGTTGAACAGAATTTCTGCTTCATGGAATGTTTCATCAGCTTGTTGCATCCTATATCGTAACAACGCTGTAAGCTGATCTTTACTCATAAACGAATACCCTCACCATCGATTTTTTGTAGTATTGGATTTGCTGCTAAGGGACCAATTTTTAGCTGATCACGGCTGGCCACAAAGGTCGATATTACGCGGTCCATTTCAAACCCTACTTCCCACGCAATCTCTGAAATACACCGGCGCTGTTCTGACGTAAGTCCCTCTACGACTATAAATATATCCAAATCAGACTCTGGTGAAGAATCACCTCTCACTCGGGAGCCATAGACTCTAAAGTCAAGTATAGGAAAGAAGGATATCAGCCGATTCTTAAACTCTTTTGCAATTCTTATATCTTCTTGAGCCAGCATCTTGCTCTCTCTTACATAGCGTTTCGATAGGCGGGAGGAAGAAGTTCCGGAAAGGCTTTGTCAAGTTGCCAGAAGAACGACTTACGAAGAGCGCGAGGGATGAATAGTTGTATCACCCTCAATCGCCGAACTGGTGGAGTGACAAATCTGATATTCACAATTGGCCCTTCACATCTTAAAGTATGGATGTTATCATGCTTCACTAATATCGAAGTCTCTTCATCCCTTTTCAGGAAGATTTCCTGAATAGCTAAAACTAACACAAGGAATCCGGCGGCACCCGCTCCAATCTCCGCAACGATAGGGAGACGAAATATTAACCATACAAGATATGTAAAAATGAACGTCAGCGCTATGACACTAATTGCTATGAGAAAGCCGGTTAAATGATCGAATGTTAGACGTCCTGTGACACGCATTCCATCACCAAGAAACTCAGGGCTACATTCGTCATACAAGCTCCTGCCAAGTTCCATATGGAGAAGCGAAATGGATTCGCTTGGGTGCTTTTCTAATAAACTCCATTGTAGCTTATTGTGGACTATATTGTACGCACTATAGAAAAGAAAAGAGAGCAAAATCGTGAGGATGAAAGTGACTGACAGACCCATGAACTGCCAGAAAGAAAGAGAGCTTCTGTCGCGAATCAGTATGACAGTGATGCAAATGCCCCCGACGACAGCCACAGGAAGGAACAAGAAAAAAAACAAGCCAACGAGTCCGGCTTTGAATTTCGCGAGCCCCATCAACGGCTTAACGTCCCAAGGCATTTTACCAATATCCTGATTTTGCTTTTGAACAGTCATCTTCTACTATGTTTCCCCTATCATAGTCAGCCGCACCATTGCCAAAAATCCAGACAATACCAGACCGTAATTTCCTAACTAATCCGAGTAACCATCACCGCATGTGTACAACAATTTCCACTCTGCGGTTTTTCGCTTTACCCACAGCGGTAGCGTTTGAAGCGATGGGCCTTGCTGCCCCGCAGCCAGATGCTCGAATCTGGTTTTCTGGAATTCCCCGCTGGGTCAAATATCTGACCACAGTGAGAGCACGCTCAGCCGAAAGCTCCCAGTTATCTTTCCACGGTGATTTTTTAATTGGGTCCGCATCGGTATGACCAGCCACATCTATTTGCCTACCAGGGTACTTACTCCTCAACACTGATAGAATGTGGTCAAGCTCTGCACTGGTTGCCTTTTTGAGAGTTGCTTTTCCTGAATCAAACAATATCTCGTTTGGAAGAGTTACCGTAATTGTACCGGCTGAAGGGTCAAAGGCAACGTCGTAACCTTCTCCGAAACCGGTTACCTCGGCAGGGCTTCTGTTAAGCTCTTCAATCTGTCTTTGGAGCTCCTGGATGGTTTGCTGGTCCTGCGAAATCCGCTGAGCAAGCTCGCCCTTTTCGGCTTGTAGGCTTTCAAACCTGCCTTTTAGATTCTGATGCTCCACGTTCAAGTATTCGTATTTTTTCTGCCAGTCGGTGCAGCCATATAAAAAGGTCATTGGTAACAAACAAGTCAACATAAAGATCATTTTCTTATTAACGGTTCGCATTTTATATCTCCTTAAGCACCGAAATTTAAATTCTTCGTCCTAACGCAAAAGTATAAAACCCCAGTAATTAAGAATCCAGTCGTGTAGAATCATAACAGCAAATACTGCCAAAGACAAGAAAGGACCGTAAGGAATTTGTCGAGTTTTTCTAAAAAACATTTGGAAGACCGCCCAGGCTAATCCGAAGAACGGCGCAATAAAAAATGCCAGGACTACGAAAACCGGCCCGATTACCGCCCCCGCTGCACCCATTAGATGCATATCCCCGAGTCCCATCGCCTCTTTTCCGAAAGTAAAGGTGCCGATAATGCGAGTAGCCCAGACAACGCCACAGCCCACAAAATAGCCCCAAAGACTGCCTAAGAACCCTGCAATTACAGGACGCTGTAAGAAATCCGACCACCATTTATTTACCGGGCCGGTTTCTTTAACAATCAAAAAGACAACTGCTGAGCAGATGATAATCGGCAGCAAAAAAATGATTTCCTTACAGACCTCCATACGATGATTAAACTCATGCTCACTTCTGTCCTCTGTCCTCTGTCTTCTGTCTTCTGTCCCTTCGACTTCGCTCAGGGCAGGCTTCTGCCCTCTGTCTTCTGTCTTCTGACCTCTGTCTTCTGACTTCCGCCCTCCGTCTTCTGCTTCGTAGCTTCTTTTAATTAAGCCGGTCGAAAGGAGCAACAATGATACGGCCAATCCTGCAGAAGCCCCAACGGCCAGTGAGCCGGTTTTAGCGGAAGCGCTCGGCAAAAGCCAATACGCATGAATTAAGGATGGGTCAATTATATAGGCACCAACTGCTGAACCGATGAATCCAACAATTGTAACGAACCAGCAAATAGAAAGTGGGATAACCCAAAGCTCCAGGTCAATCGCTGAGGCAGCGGTAAAGGCTGCCAACATGATTATAGAAACAAGGTATATAAACCAGCCGCCACCCAGAAATGGGCTGATGCCATCACGTAAACCGCTGCGAAAATACAAAATGAAAAGGCCGACAAAAAGCAGGCCGGTAAACAGCTCGATAATAAAATAACGCGGCGAGATAGGAGCTTTACAGTACCTGCACTTCCTGCTCAAAAGCAGCCATGAAATCAGCGGTATATTATCATAAAAACGAATATGTTTGCCGCACGCAGGACATGCTGAAGGCGGAGTTATTATAGACTTGTCACGGGGTAAGCGATAGATAACAACATTTAAGAAGCTGCCTACACAACAGCCGAATGCAAAAAGAAAAACAAAACAAATCCAATCCGGTACCGCCACTATGCCTCCCGGGCTAAAGTGTCTAAAATGTAGAGTGACTAAAGTGCCTAAAATTGTGAATTTTTAACTTTAGCTCACTTTAGGCACTTTAGCTCACTTTAGGCATTTTAATTCACTTTACACTTCTCGTTTTCTTGTTGACTATCGCGTTAACTTTCATCGGCAAGCCAAACAATCGAATAAAGCCGGTCGCGTCGGTTGGGTCATACTCAGCGCCCATCTTGAAGCTCGCCAGGTCTGTCCGGTACAAGCTGTTCGGACTTTTCACGCCGGCTGGTGTGCACCGGCCTTTGAAGAGTTTTAACCGTACCGAGCCGGTGACGCTCCGCTGGGTGACATCAACAAACGCATCAAGAGCCTCGCGCAACTGGCTGAACCACAAACCATAGTAAACCAGCTCCGCATATTTCAATGCGAGCTGTTGTTTATAGTGCATAGTTTCCCTGTCCAGAGTCAGGCTCTCCAAAACGTTATGGGCGGTAACGAGAATCGTGCCGCCCGGCGTCTCATAGACGCCACGTGATTTTATGCCGACGAGTCGGTTTTCCACCAGATCTACCTGTCCAACACCGTGTTTGCCGCCGAGCTTATTCAATGCCTCAATGAGCTTTACACCACTTGTTAGCTGGTCGTTTAGCTTTATAGGCACACCTTCGAGAAAACCTACTGTCACGTAGTCCGGCTTATCTGGTGTTTTCGAAATCGGCCGAGAGATAACGAACAAATCGTCTTTCGGCTCATTCGCAGGATCTTCCAAATCTGCTCCTTCGTGGCTGATATGCCACAGGTTGCGGTCGCGACTATAGATTTTCTTTTTGCTTTGTTCGATGGGAATCTTGTGTTTCTTTGCATAATCTACTGCTGCTTCACGGCAAGTTAATGTGAATTTTGGGTCTTTCCATGGTGCGACAATCTTAAGTGACGGATTAAGAGCCATATAGGTCAATTCAAAGCGGACTTGGTCATTGCCTTTGCCGGTTGCGCCGTGAGCTACCGCCGCCGCGCCTTCGGCGCGGGCGACTTCGACCTGATGCTTGGCGATTAAAGGCCGGGCAATACTTGTACCGAGCAGATATTCTTTCTCGTAAACAGCGCCCGATTTAAGCAGCGGCCAGAGATAATCTTCGACAAACTCTCTTCGCAGGTCTTTTACGATACACTTAACCGCCCCGCTGGCCAGTGCCTTGCGCTTGATGCCGGCTAATTCATCACCCTGTCCTAAGTCGGCTGCAAATGCTATCACTTCGTAGCCGTAAGTTTCTTTTAGCCACGGCAGAATAACGCTGGTATCCAGCCCTCCACTATATGCCAATACTACTCTTTCAGATTTACTTTTAGTCATTGAGCTTATTCCTAAATGAACTTTTATCTCCAATTAGCTTTAGACGTCATTTCGACCGAAGTCCCCAGGGGACGAAGTGGAGAAATCTACTCAAAAACAGATTCCCCTTCCGGGCTTTCCGCTTCGCCTCGTGTCTCGACTCGCCTACGGCTCGCTCGAAATGACAACTCCTGCTCTTTTCTACAAAGCATTTTCACTTCCGAAGCGTGGAAACCCACTCAACGGTCGTTTGCTTCATAGAGCACCTTTGCTTCTTCGAGAATTTCTTTAATAAAGCTATCGCCTATTTCAATTCGCTGTCGTACCTTTTCAAGGGTACGCACAAGCAAGTCGAGTGGAAATTTGGGCCGAAGTTTCAGCCGAATCTCCACCGACTTATCAACACTTCTGCCAGTGAAAGGTCCTACGACCAACAAGTCAACGTCCGAATCTTCTGTGACTTCGCCTCGCGCATAGGAGCCAAAGAGTATTACACGTTCGGCTCCAAATTCGCGTCCAATACGCCGTCCGAACTCTTCTATTTGTTTCATCGCCACCATATTACCAACCTGTCAAATCATCTACTTTTCATGCAGCGATAACAATGCCCTCACGTCGTGCGATTTCAAGAATCGGTCGGTTCTCATCTGTTTCCCATTTTTTTTCGCCGCAGGCAATAGGCTCAATGCGATTATCAGCAATAGTTGCACGCCAGAGAGCTTTAATCAGTGAAATCTCCCGAGAGCCATCAAATTCCGGTGCGATTACAATCAAGTCTATGTCACTATATTTACCAGCCTGGCCCTGAACAAAGGACCCGAATAACACCGCTCGTCGAGCATGAATGCCCATAGCCGGTAATCCTGCGAGATAACTTTTTACTATAGCTATAACCGCTTCATCAACCATATATCCCAAAACACTTAATTCTCACAATTCGTAAGAATCCATATACACGATGTCATTGCGAGCAAAGCGAAGCAATCTCCGATATCCTAATGAAATTGCCACGGCCTTTCAGGCCTCGCAATGACAATAATGCAAATCACTTGTCAAATAGAACCGCCGCTTTTAATATACCAATAATCATTATTAAAGAGCAATAATTAAATCACCAGTAAATGCAGACATTAATGATACTTCAGAATTTCTAATGCTTTCTTGAAAATGCCCTGAATGTCATTTCGAGCGAGCCATAGGCGAGTCGAGAAGTCTTTTTTTGAGTAGATTTCTCCGCTTCGTCCCCTGGGGACTTCGGTCGAAATGACGGCGAGTCTTTTCATAAATAGCTCATTTACATTAAGAACGCCAGTTTTTACCCTCTATATAGATTCTTTATCGATTACTGAATCAATTGGACAATAAAGTGCGCTTTCCTTTTTATAAATGTCTGTAGATGAACATCCAACTTTGGTACCTGCTTTGATTACATTATCAAGCTGCTTTAAAAGAAACATTGGATCTTTACAACTTTATGATGGTTTGTATTTTTTGCTCGTTAAACACTCAATACATAGTACATAGGGAAGAACTACATTATAATCTCGTACAAATTGGCATATTAGTTCCTCAGGAATCCCCTGAAATCTATTTTTGTCAATTATCAATAGTTTCCCCATTTTGAAGCCCCCTTTTTGGACTTAGAGAAGATTAGTAATTGTTTCTCGCATTAACTTGATATTGCCTTTTTGTCCGGTGAAGAGTTTGAACTGGGCTAAACCTTGGTTGACGAACATTGTTAGGCCGTCAATTGTTTTTAGCCTCTTTCTTCTCGCCTGCTTTAGCAGTTGGGTCTTTGCGGGATTATAAACCGTGTCAAAAACAACCATATCCTTCTTCAAGCACTCTTTAGGGACAGGCGTGGCTTCCATCTCCGGGTGCATTCCTATACTGGTGCAATTTATGAGTAACTTAGCCTTGATGTTTTGCAAATCATCGAGGCCGGCAAACTCACAGCTGAACTCGCTCGCTAGTCTCTCAGCCCGCTCGATTGTACGGTTGTAAATCTTGATCTTGGCACCGGCATCGCTTAAGCCGGCCACAATCGCTCTTGCCACGCCGCCTGCTCCGATAACGGCTACAGGCATCTTTTTCAAACCTGCTTTTTTAATCTTCCCGCCGTGGCGGACTGAGGTGATCGAATCCAAAGCCGCGGCATAATCGGTATTGTAGGCAGCTAATTTATCCTCTGCTCCAATAACTAACGTATTAACCGCGCCGATTGTTTCAGCTAAAGGTTCAACAAAGCCATTCTTAGCCCTGGCGTAATTAAGGGCATTGCCTTTATGCGGAATCGTGACACTAAAGCCCTTAAAGTTCAGCCATCTTCTGGAGAGCACGTTGTTTAAGAACTTGTCAAATCCCTCCTGGCCGCCTTGGACCAAAAACGGCAGGTACAATTTGCTCATCTTTTTCTCAGCAAAACAGGCGTTATGAATCGCGGGACTTAATGAATGGCCGACCGGATCGGCAATCACGCCGAAAAGCTCGGTATCGGAGCCGATAGAGTCATAGCGGTACAAACCTTTCAATTGAGAAACGGTCAACTGGCCTGGTGCGGTCGCGTTTTGCTCATCAATGCTCGCAAAAGTCACGAAGCTGCCCAGCTTTTTTGCGATAATCCTGCTTATAAGACCGGCTTGACCCATACAGAAAATTATCCGCTCGCCACCGGTTTGATAAAGCAGATCAAAAGCCTCGAAGCAATCATTTATGTGGTTTGCAGTATAAATAAGCTTAGGTATCGCTGCCGGATATAAATTTAAGATGTTGCGATAGAGCTTTTTGAGTCCATCGAATTTCGTATTGAAATTATGGGCAGACAAAATTACCCGCCCCTTTACACTTTGCGATAATGCTACTCTTATTCTTTCTTGACTTTCCGTGCGGACGAAATTCTCGAATTCAATGTCAATAAATCCAACGCCGGCTTTCAGTGCTGCGGCGAGCACATCAATTCGCAACTGCTGCGGATAATCCCTTGCCCCGCCCTGCTGCTGGTCACGGCAAGTCACAATCAAAGGAATTTTTCTGCCGGAGGCAGTTGTTTGGGCCAGACCAATCAGCTCTTTAACTAAAGCGACACTGAGATTTTCGAGGTAGTCGGTTCGCAGCTCCAGCATCTCTGCACCAGCAACCAGGGCTGTTTTGATTTGCTGCTTTGCCTGCTCTAAATTCTCCGCTGCTATTGGAACGGTTAAGTATGTCATAGCAACTCAAAGATATAATAGCAATTAGGCTTAAAAGCAAGAGTAAAAACAGAGGACAGAGGACAGAGAACAGATGACAGAGGACAGACGATAGAGAATAGATTTTCTGTCTTCTGACTCCTGACTCCTGATTTCTGTCTTCTGACTTTTGTCCTCTGCGCTCTTGACTGAGAGCAGCAAAAAATGTATAGTATTATGTGTATTCGATACTCGATACTCGATACTCGATACTCGATGCTTGATTCCTGCAAATCGGGGTCCATCGTCGAAAATCAAGCGTTAGATATCCATAGTAACGGATTGCTGAAAAGACTCAGAACCTTCCCGTAGGAGGTATGCTATAATTATTAGCCCTTTTAGTAAGCAAGAGATAAAAAAACTCAGCAATATTGTTTTCACGACTGTGTTGCTGCTGCTAACAATCTGTGGTCAATTATGGTCACGGCCGGCAACGACGCTGGAGGCTGAAAAGGTAGTGACAGGCTGGCTCCAAGCCGATAGCCGACCGCTCGGTGTATCCATCGGCCGTCAGGTAACGGAAATCGAGACCTTCACAGACGATACCGGTGAGCCGATTTATTATATCGTCTATTTACGACCATCCGGATTCGTAATCGTATCGGCTGATGATATGGTTGAGCCGATAATCGGTTTTTCCGGCAGCAGCACGTTTGACCCCTCATTTCGGAATCCACTTGGAACATTAGTCCACAGGGACGTGAAAAACCGGCTTGCAGAAGTTAAGACTAAGACCAGTCGGCAATCAGCGATTAAAACCTTCACCATCTCCAAATATCAAAACAAATGGAATCGTTATATCAGCCTTGCAGAAACTTCCAAAGACCACATTAGTTCCTTTAGCCTTTCACCTATCTCCGATAGGCGTGTCTCGCCGCTGATACAAAGTAAGTGGTCTCAACTCGATGTTTGTTACAATAACTGCTATAACTACTATACGCCCAACAATTATCCCTGCGGCTGCGTGGCCACTGCTATGGCTCAGCTTATGAGTTACTACCAATACCCAACGACGGGGATAGGCGTACACGACTTTACAATCAAAATCGACGACAACAAACAAACAGCATATACACTGGGTAGTGACGGCTCCGGCGGCGCGTATAACTGGAGCGATATGGTGCCTGAGCCTAATTGCTCCACGATTGATTCACAATTGCAGGCCATAGGAGCACTTTGTTATGACGCCGGTATTTCTACCAATACGGAGTACTGCCCCGATGGCTCAAGTACCGACGCCCTTATTGCCCAAGAAGCGCTGACAACGACCTTCAAATATGCCAATGCTGTAAAGGGATTTAACAAAGGCAACGATATAGGTCCAGGATTAATCGGCATGGTCAATCCAAACCTCGACTATGGCAATCCTGTTATTCTCGGTATCTGGCGCGAACATGGTGGACACGCGGTTATATGCGATGGGTATGGCGAAAACGGCTCAACACTGTACCACCATCTTAACATGGGCTGGGCAGGAATTGATGATGCATGGTACAACCTGCCGAAAGTCGAAGGGCAACGTTTGTACACATCTGTTATCGCGTGCCTATATAATATTTTCGTCTCGGGCACAGGTGAGATAATCAGCGGCTTAGTCACAGATGCATCAGGAAACCCGATTAGCGGCGCAACTGTAACAGCAAAAGGTAGTGACGGCTCTTACGAAACGACAACAGATGCCGGCGGTATCTATGCGCTGGCTAAGATCCCATCGGCATCAGAGTATATCATCAGCGTAACTAAAACAGGTTACCTATTTACAGACCAGAGCGTGAAAACCAGCACTTCGAGCGATGGTGAAAACGTATCAGGAAACAAATGGCAAATTGATTTTGTGGGCACCATCGGCATCATCGCCGGCGACTTTGATAGGGATAGCGTTATTGATGTTTCTGACTTCGCTATGTTTGCATCGGCCTGGCTGACCAAGCCCGGAGATTCCAAATGGAATCCTAACTGCGATATTAATCACCCTGCTGATGGCGCTATCGATATTCTGGACCTTGCCGTGTTTGCCGATAATTGGCTGACAGACGGTGAGTAAATCCGCAGTAAATCCACCTTCTCAAACAAACCGGCAGAAGATAAAAAAGTTACAGATTTTTCATCTCTTATGGTTAACCTCAGACCTCTCAGACATAATGCGAAGTGTTAAACTCGGCTTTTTTTCTTGCTTTTTGCGCAGCATTGGTTAAATTCTACTAAAAATTCCTATTTGGAGATCGGGCAATGATAGGCAAGAAAATAAGACTGGAAAGAATAATCGACCGTAATTCCCGCAGGACATTAATAATCCCCATGGACCACGGTGTTACTGTAGGTCCCATCGAAGGCCTGGCAGATATGCGGACCACGATCAGTAAAGTGGTGTCCGGCGGAGCAAACGCTATCCTAATGCACAAAGGGATAGTGCGCGCGGGACATAGAGGCAAAGGCAAAGATGTTGGGCTGATTATTCATCTCTCCGCCGGGACGTCACTAAGTCCTGACCCAAACGCAAAAGAGCTGGTCTGCAGCGTCGAAGAAGCAATTCAGCTTGGTGCCGATGCAGTCTCTGTACATATAAATCTCGGCGCTGAAACCGACAAAGAAATGCTGTGGCAATTAGGCTATGTCAGCGGGCAGTGCTTACAATGGCAGATGCCGCTGGTGGCAATGATGTACACTCGCGGGGCAAAAATCAAAGACGAATTTGTCGTCAACAATGTCAAGCATGCTGCCCGAGTAGGTGCTGAGTTAGGAGCCGATATTGTTAAGGTGCCGTACACCGGCAGCGTTGAAACCTTCAAGGAAGTTGTTAATGGTTGTCCTGTGCCGGTAGTTATCGCCGGCGGGCCGAAAATGGGAAGCGACAAAGAAATCTTCAAAATGGTAGAAGGCGCTCTCAAAGCCGGTGCTGCAGGTCTATCGATAGGCCGAAACGCCTTCCAACATCAAACTCCTGATAAAATGATAAAAGCCCTGTCTAAAATGGTTCATGAAGAAGCCGATGTTGAGGAAGCAATTTTGATACTAAAAGAATAAAGTGTCTTAAGTTTGGAGTTGCTAAAGTGCCCCCACCTTCGCAGAGGCACTTTAATCCACTTTAGACAATCTTCACTTCTTAGCCGGCTCAGCTTTCTTCGCTTCGAGCTTCTTGCCGGTTATCTCACTGGTGCCCCTGTCCGAGGTCATCTGGCCCTTGAGATTCTTTCCGTCAAGTTTGCCCTTGAAGTCCAACTGGAAGGTCTGGTCGCCGAAGCCCATCTCGACGGTAAAGGTCACCTTGTCACCTTCAAGTTTGATGTTCTTCATGGGTATTTCGCTGTCAAAGAATTCATACCTGCCGGTCAGGTCTCCAAAAATCCTCATCATACTCGTACGCGTGCCCCAATCGGAGGTAGTCGTAAGCTCCCATTCTCCGATAAGTGCCGTCCCGAAGCGCTGGCCATTAGCCTGAAACTCGCCCATTTCTCCTTTGAGCTTTCCAATCAGCTCATCGCCTTTTACAATACCCTCGTATTTCGTTTCAAACTCCATGTCGTTGATCTTGCTTTTTCGCGTAAGGGTGATCTTTCCATCCTCAAATTTGACATTAGAGACTACATGCTCGCCCTCTTCGTCCCATTTGCCCTGCATGGTACCGTCCGCCTTCTCAGATACTGACAGCCTGGCATTGATGTCTCGATCGCCGACATTAAAGTTGATGTCCCATTGACCCAGAACAGGGCACATGGGCTTTGGCCGGGCACCAACACCGGATAACTCACCCCAATCATTTGACATCGTCAGCATGAGCTTGTCATCCTTGAGAGTTGCTTCGTAGTTCGTTGTAAACTGCCGGTCCTCCGGACCAACTGTGCGGCTAAATGTAAGCTTTCCGTCCTGGAATTTAATATCGGACACGTCATTTCGATTCCACTTGCCCGCCAATGTTCCATCTTCCTTTTTGGAAACTGTCAACATGGCGTAGCTCTTTCGTCCTTCGAAATCTATTGTGATTTCCCAAACACCCATGACATCTTCAACTCGGCTCGTCGAAGGTGCTTTCGCCTCGGGCGCAGCTTGGGCGCCCTCGCTAGCCGCTCCTTCGGCTGTGCTTAGGACAGGCCATAGCAGAAATGTCTGCACCAACAATAAAACACAGACACAAATAATGGATTTGCTTGTGCCGTTAGGCATACTGCGTGCTTTTTGAATTAACATCTGACTCATAGTTAATCTCCTAAAAATTCGTTTCCCCCATAATATTCTAATATTATTGAATCCGTAATTTGTCATCCTAATATTCTACTGCTTAAAAAACCACATAAAAAGAATACTGCAAAGCAGCATAAATGACAACTTTTTTTAATAAAAATCGCTGCTCGAAATGGAGTTTCTTCATGGGCAATAAAGTTGTTCATCCTACATTTTGGCCTGAAAACAGATGACATCTGCGATGTATCACCAGCGTGAAGATATTCACCTATAATTATAATTGGGCATTATACAAACAACGAAATTTAAAAATCGTTGTCCATTGAAAAAGGGATGCTGAGTGCTCTTTGGTAGGTTGGGTATTGATTATCTTGCAAATAATTTATCCTGTTGCCATTGATAGGGGTTATTAACTATATATTTACGAATACGCCGCAACGATATTTCATCATGCACAATCTGTTCGTAATAATTGCGTTGCCACAATTTGCCTTCGAACGGCTCCCAATGATTCTGTTTCACATTGCGGATATATTCATTGGTTGTCATGGTTTTAAACCATTGAACCATTTTATATATTGGCCGTTCCGTCCCGACGATTTTTATGATACCGTGACAATGGTTTGGCATTACCACATATTCATCGATTTCAATATTGGCGTATTTGTTTTTTAATTCATTCCACCAACGACCAATCATTTTGCCCGCATCATTCAAAAACATCCGGCCTTTACCTATGGCACAAGTTTCGATTTTCCCGAACAGACACTGCCGCCCTTGCGTGCAAACGGTAATAAAATAATACCCGCACTGCGAATAATCGTATCCCGTTAATCGAATCGAC
>CAZVWH010000014.1:0-28736 GCA_964631175.1 uncultured Pirellulales bacterium
TTTAACTTTACCGATGAGCACGGCAGAGCGGCTGCGCGTCGTCTGATTAACCAGATAAGAACCGTCGATATGCTCGTTTTGGTGGTGCGTGCATTTGAAAACCAAGCGGTACCGCCTTATCGAAATAGTGTTGATGCAGCCAGGGATTTGGCGGATCTGCTGACGGAATTATTGCTTTCTGATTTAGAGCTTGTCACCACACGCATCGAGAAACTTGAAAAGCAGGTCCACAAACCCATCAAAATCCAGGCACACGATAAGGCTGAGTTGGCCTTGCACAAAAAGTTGCAGGAGACTATAGAAGCAGAAAAGCCGATAAGCTCAGCCATCGAAAATGAGGCTGAGCGAGAAATGATTAAGTCCCTCGGATTTCTGACCTTAAAGCCGATGGCAGTTGTGGTCAATGTCGGCGAAGATAACTTGGATAAAAAATATGATTTCTCCGCCGTGTCGGACAGCACCATCGAGGTAATCACAATATGTGCTGAACTGGAATACGAGCTTACTCAGTTGGATGCTCAGAGCAGAAAGGAGTTTATGACCGACCTGAGACTGGCTGAATCGGCTGCAAGAAAATTCGTCAAGAGCTGCTACAAGACGCTGGGCCTAATCAGCTTTTTGACCGTCGTCTCGGATGAGCTGCGCGCCTGGCCCATAAAGCAAGGTACCACCGCTCTTGATGCAGCAGGTAAAGTGCACACCGATATCAAACGTGGTTTCATAAGGGCTGAGACCTTCGGCTTTGATGAGCTAAAAGAGCACGGCGATGAAAAAGCTCTCAAGGCAGCCGGCAAGATTCGCCTCGAAGGCAAAGATTACATCGTTCAGGATGGTGACATTATTAATTTCAGATTCAATGTATAAGATTGGAAAGCACGAAATCAGAAATCCTAAATCCTAAACAATATCGAAATTCAAATTTCAAACTTGTGGTGAGCTTGTCGAATCCATGTTCAAAACGTTTTTTGTTTCGGTACTAACGATAGCGCTATTGATAACCGGATGCAAAGACTCCAAAGACTCCGAGACTTCGGCGGCTTATACATACAAGGTTGTTAAAACTTATCACCACGATCCAAATGCTTTTACACAAGGTTTGGTATTTGATAACGGGTTTCTGTATGAAAGCACTGGAATTTATGGAAGCTCAACACTGCGAAAAGTGGAATTGGAAACCGGCAGAATATTGCAAATGCACAAACTGCCGGATGAATTCTTCGGTGAAGGCATAACTATTTTCAAGGACAGGATAATTCAATTGACCTATAGGTCGAACATCGGATTTGTCTATAACAAAGACAGCTTCGAGCTGCTGCAAAGTTTCAATTATACAACCGAAGGCTGGGGTATCACACACGATGGAAAACGTCTGATTATGAGCGATGGCTCATCGACTTTATACTTCTTGGACCCTGAAACGTTTGAGCAAATCGGTAGTATCAGAGTTCTTGATAACGGCATGCCCATAGGCGGACTCAACGAGCTGGAATACGTCAAAGGGCAGATTTTTGCCAACGTCTGGCCG
The DNA here is from genome assembly GCA_964631175.1 of uncultured Pirellulales bacterium. Lineage (GTDB taxonomy): Bacteria > Planctomycetota > Phycisphaerae > Sedimentisphaerales > Anaerobacaceae > CAZVWH01. The sequence continues at coordinate 1,526 of CAZVWH010000014.1, forward strand.
ACCGAGCGCATCGTAATAATTGAGCCGCAAATGGGTCAGGTAATAGGCTGGGTATATATGGACGGGCTCTTAAATCAACAAGCCTTTGGTCAGCAAATCGATGTTCTCAACGGCATTGCTTACGATGCCGAAGGTGACCGGTTATTCGTGACCGGAAAGCTTTGGCCCAAACTCTTTGAGATAAAACTTGTTGCCTTGAGATAATTTTAGTAAGAACAGAGCCGCGACCGTGAGGGAGCGGTAAAAACCTACAAAAATAAACTTGCAGGAATAGCTTATGAAAGCGGCCGTACTAACCGGAATTCAGCGGATGGAGATAAGAGATGTTCCGGAGCCGAAGATAGAAAACGGCACCGATGTCCTTCTGAAAATTGAAAAGGTAGGTGTTTGCGGCTCTGATGTGCACTATTACGAGACCGGCAGAATCGGCACTCAGGTCGTCCAATATCCGTTTATAGTGGGTCATGAATGCGCCGCGACCGTTAAGGCCATCGGCGACTCAGTCACCCGCGTCAAAGTCGGCGAGCAGGTAGTAGTCGAGCCGGCTGTATCATGTCACGAATGTAGCCAATGCAGGCAGGGCAGAGAAAATACGTGTTACAAGCTGCGCTTTCTCGGCACGCCGGGGCAAGGTGACGGTTGTCTGTGCGAATATATCATTATGCCACAGGAAAGTTGCTTTCCTATCTCTCGACCCGGCTCGGGACAGGCTAATAGAGCCATTACGCTTGAGCAGGCGGCTCTTTGTGAGCCATTCACTATAGGGGTCTATTCTGTTAAGCAGTCGAATATTTCCAAAGATGCAAAGGTCGCAATCTTAGGTTCCGGGCCGATAGGACTCAGTTGTATGGCTGCAGCACAAGCAGAGAATGTAGAAGCCATGCACAGCATGGCTAACGCCATCTACATGACTGATAAATTGGATTACCGTGTCCGGATTGCTAAGAAAGCCGGTGCTGTTTGGGCTGGTAATCCGGAAGAAGAGGACATTGTAAAGGCAATCCTCCAGCGAGAACCGCTGGGAGTGGACATTGTCTATGAATGTGCCGGCCAGCAGGAAACGCTCGATGAAGCGGTTGAATTGCTCAAGCCGGGTGGCAAGCTAATGCTCGTTGGGATTCCACGCCTCGAGCGGGTTTCATTTGTTATTGATAAGATTCGCAGAAAGGAGCTATCAATAATAAACGTCAGAAGACAGAACAAATGCACGCAAACAGCAATTGATTTAATAGCTGAAGGCTCAGTCGATATTGACTTTATGATAACGCACCGGTTCAAACTCGAGCAAACCAAAGACGCCTTTGATATGGTCGCCGGTTATCGCGATGGCGTAGTCAAAGCACTGATTGAAATTTAGGCCAGAGCGGAAAATTGTAGCTCTGGGCTTGCCTTCTATTATCTATATTCCGCGCAGTTTTATCTTGGGACAAACTCGTCCCGACAACCCAGCTACGCCCGCGGCTTCGTCGGAGGCGAGAGGCTGATGCCGGAGCAAGATGTTTATTACCTGTAACATAATCATATCGAGTGTTTTAGATTAAAGAAAATCTGTAACCGTTCACACAGAAAATAAGGCGTTTTTGTGTCATTGCGAGGCCTTTAGGCCGAAGCAATCTCAAAAACGTACGATTTTAGATTGCTTCGCTTCGCTCGCAATGACAAAAATGCGGTTTTCCCGTGAACGCTTACGAAAATCTTTTTTTGAGCGGTACTTGGTAAAGTCGGCCTTAAAAGTTGTCGATTTTCAAACAGGAACATCGAAACAGAAGGCTTCGGAGGATTGGGTAGAGAGATTATCGATGGAAATAACAAGAAACACGAGGTGCGAGAAAAATGGATGATAACACCGACCGAAGAACAGAGCAGAGATTGTGCTACCATTGGCCCATCTGGTTCGCTGAGGACTTTAACGGAGAGCTTACACAGGGCCAGATGGTTGATATTTCAAGCACATCAGCAGCTTTCACTTGCTATGCTGACTGGAGTTGTCCCTATAATGGCCAAGAAGTAACCGCTCGTTTCAGCGTTCCCCGTCACGGCCCGGATGATTCTTTTGACATGGCAAATTTCGTTCGCTCAGGCCATATTTGCCGGATCGATGACATAAACGGCTTTTTGCGTCGTGTTGCACTTCGATTTGCAAAACCCTTACCTTTCAAACCAGGCGAACAAACCGACTATGAAGCTGATATCAAGAAAACAGTCAAGCCGGTTATGATATAATCATAATAGTAACCAACACATCTTTTCACTAATTGCTTAAATGGTGAGTGGGTAAATGGCTGAATAGCTGTCACTTACCTATCAAAAATGACACAATGAAAAAAGTGCTAAGACGCTTTAAGTAGTAGGTTTGACCTTATACACGCAACCGAATTCGCCGAGTCTATAACTGTGTTGTCTGACCTTGTAACCATAGGTGCTTAAAACCGGCCCAATCACGTAATATGCACTGCTTTTATTTGTTAAACTTCCTTATCGAGTCGATTCAGCAGTGCCCCTTGCAATTTATGCAATTCTAAGAGATGACCTACATATTCCGCTGCTTTTGACCGGCCTTTACCTGTGTTCTTTAGAGGTTTGGCCTTTCTTGCTTTTTTTCTTTTAGTTTTTGCCACTTTTTAGGATCTCCTTATTGACAAAAGCCTATGAGCATTTACAATTCGCAGCAAAGAATAAATTATTAATAAATACTATCGCATTTGCGATAAATATCAATAGAATATTTCGCATTAAGATAATAAATGTGCAAGATTTCGACGAAAAAGCAACGATAGAACGTATTAGACTTCTTCGGCGGCAATACGCCGGCGAGCGGGGCAAAAGCAAATTCGCCCGCGCTTTGGGTATAAGTGCTTCCACTTACAGCTATTATGAAAACGATCGTGTTCCACCCATCGAAATTCTACTTAAAATATGTGATGTTACAGGAGCAGATTTGCAATGGCTATTAACAGGCCAAAGCAATGAAATAAAATTCGCATTTAGGGCAAATTTAGAGCTTCTGCAAAAAATAAATGACCTGCTTACCAACCATCCGGAGCTGGCCGAAGCGGTTCAGGCCTTCGTTGAGCTATTATGCGAGAAAAAAGGAATTGAAAGACGGTTTTACTCCGAAACAGAGCTGCCCAAGTCAAAGCGTCCCGGATGGATACCAGTGCTCGGACGAACCGCTGCGGGAATTGTTCATTTCTGGGACCAAACATTTCTGCCGGAGCCGAAACAAGCTATTACCGAGCTGGATGAGTTGGTAAAAGAACACATCGGCAGGACCATCGTCGGCTCGGTGGATGGCTTGGTATCAATCGATTTGCTGGCCCGGCCTTTAGTAGAGAGCCTTAAAAACCAGCAAGTGAATCTTGTCAAGGTTGGCGGACAAGACCAAGAGCAAATTGTTGAGTTTGTACAATGCGAAGAAATTCATACACTATTTCCTGATAGTTTTGCGCTTCAGATAGACGGTGACAGTATGTCACCAAGAATAAATGACGGTGATATTGTTATACTAAGTCCTTCGGTATCTGCTGCTCAAGGCCAAATTGCTATAGCACGCATTGCAGATCAAATAGGTGTCACTTGTAAGCTTATAAGAACGACCGAAAAAGAGGTGCACCTAATACCTATAAATGAAAAGTACGAGACAAAAGTCGTATCTAAGAAGGATTTGCTTTGGGCGCTGGCTGTACTCTGCCATATAAGTGTTTAAGCTGTAATCAGAATTTTCTTGATAGGGATGTACTGTTTCCAGGCTAACTTCTGGCGTCTCTTGTTCGCTTAGACAAAAGGATTAGATTCTTTATGCCTTCGATGCCTCGGGCGGCGAGCCAACGCTTTTCAAAGTCTTTTTCCTGGGCAATTTGAGCAATAGCCATTAAAGCCCTTAGATGATAATTTCTCTCATCTCTACTACCAGCCAGAACAAACATTACCCTCACAGGCTCTTCTGCATGTGGAAAGTCAATGCCATCACATGCGCGAATAAGTAAAATATCGAACTTGTTCTCGCCCTCGACAATAATATGCGGTATAGCAATGCCGGGCTGGATCACGGTACTTCCCTCTGCTTCACGGTGGAGAAATTTCTCAAAGAGTACGAATTCATCTGTTGCCAATCTCGCAGCTAAAATAGTGGAAACTTTTCGGAAGATTTGTTCTGCTGGTCTTTTGCCCTTGATGTCTAAGATTTCACATTTTCTTATAAGCTGATCGAATCTATCCTCGATTATTTCGTCACGTTCAAACAGAATATCTCTAAGCTCATTTTCGAGCGTGACGGTTTTCAGCTCTCTGTCGGTAACGCGTTCGACCACATGCATTACCGCGGAAGCTCGGCTGACCCGGCGAGAAACATACAAGCCGAACCAGGCTGTGCTCAAACCTACAAAGGCAGCGCTAATCAACAGTGGAACCCGTCCCATATCTATTATCAGAGCACTATAAGCAACTATCGCGAAGATATGGATGTAAGGATACAACGGCGATTTGAAACTTGGGCGATAGCTTTGGATCTTGCTCTCCCGCATGATAATCACGCTGACGTTGACCAGAATAAAAAGAATTATCATCAGGGTTGAAGCGGTTTTTACTAATTGCTCAATGTTGAGAAAGACAATTGCCGCGATCATGAATCCGCCGGTCAGGAGTATGCTGACATGGGGTGTTCTGAACCGCTGATTTACCTGAGCCAAAAGCGGCGGCAGCAATCGGTCTCTGCTCATAGCCATAGGATATCGCGACGCGGCGAGTATGCCGCCATTTGCCGTAGTCACAAAAGCAGCTATCGCAGCGATACCCAATAGTGGAAAACCAACCACCGGCATGAATTTAGATGCCGCAAGCGAAATGGGCGTGAGACTGTCAACAAGCTCTCGGCCATCGACAACGCCTACAGTAATTACAATTACGGCTATATATAGCACACTGACCGTAAACCAGGCCAGAAGCATTCCCAATGGCAAGTTTCGGCGGGCATCTTTGACTTCTTCCGCAACACTGGTAACCTTAGTCAACCCACCATAGCTGATAAATACCAGACCTGCAGTGGCAAATACGGCCAACCAACCCTTATCGAGAAAGCCTGCGTATCGGATAGCCTGAGCCGCTCCGGCACCTAAAAACACAAAAGGGGCAAGTATGCTTAGCAAGACAGCTACAAGTAAAACTTGAAATCTACTCGTGTGTTTTACACTTACAATATTGAGGATAGTGAAACCCAAGCAGCAGAGCACAGAAATCTGTTTCAGATGCGCTTCTGTCATTTTCATTGCAAAAAGGCTGTGCACCAGCACCTCGACAAAGACCGCCATACCAACAACGGCAAAGGCGCTTTTCAAGGCCAAGCCAAACCAGTTTGCAAATCCAGTAAAAACTCCACAAAATGAACCCAAACTTCGTTCGACATAGAAATATGTCCCTCCTGCTCGCGGCATCGCCGTGGCCAGCTCGGCTTTACTAAACACACTGGGAATTATTAAGACTGACGCAAAAAGATAGGATAGAACCACCGCAGGCCCGGCTTTAGCAAAAGCGATGTAGGGCAAAACGAAAAGACCCGAGCTTATCATCGCGCCGGACGCCACAGAAAATACGTCAAGCAATCCAAGCTGTTTCTTTAATTGAGCCACATTAAACCCTAAGCTACCATTTGTGCGTTTTACGCTGTTCAAAAACGCAAGATTGATAAACATAGGCAATTATGCTATTGAACCGCTGCAATATTATACCAAGAAGATATAATGTGTGATAATAATACTAATCCATTGAATAAATGTTTTTGCGTCATATATTGTGGTGTCTATAGCACAGAGATTAAAAAATCAACTTTGGGCCTGATTATCTCCTATAGCTTGGAGCAGTAAATTATCAAGGCAAAACGGATGAAGAGAATATCAACCACTGCTGCTTTGTTGTTAACAACGATTGCCATCGTATGGTCAAGTACCGTTTGTTTACATTCTCAGGCATCCGGAAAGGAACAAATTATGAACCAGGATACCGAAGCAATTTCGACACTCGATATTAACGACCTTACCATTAAAGTAATTTTCGATAATAACCCATACATGGAGGGATTGGGAACTGCCTGGGGATTTTCAGCACTTATAACCGGCACCGAAAAAACAATTCTCTTCGATACAGGTGGAGACGGCTCGCTACTGCTCAGCAATATGAAAAAATTAGCGATAGAGCCTAACGATATAGATGTAGTGGTTCTCTCTCACATTCATGGCGACCATACAGGCGGATTGAATAGTTTCCTTGAAAAAAATCCGAGCGTTTCTGTCTATTTACCGGAATCATTCCCCAAAAGATTTAAAGAAAACGTACAAAAACACGGGGCGCAAGTAGTTGATGTTAACCAGCCTTTGGATATTTGTGAAAATGTCTATTCTACCGGCCAGCTCGGAATATTGATAAAAGAGCAGGCGTTAATTATCCGAACAAAAGCGGGCTTAGTAGTGATAACCGGTTGTGCGCATCCGGGTATTGTAAAGATTGTAAATACAGCAAAAGAGCTAATAAAAGATGATATACTCATGGTAATGGGCGGCTTCCATCTGGAATGGGCAACCAGAGGTAAAATCGAGAAAATCATCTCAGCATTCAAGCAATACGGTGTGCGATATGTCGCCCCGTGTCACTGCAGCGGTGAAAAGGCTCGAAGCTTATTCGAAAAGCACTTCGGTAAAAACTATATCAACATCGGCGCAGGAAAAACAATAATCTTAGCCGATTTACAATAACGATTGTTCTTTCTCGCATGTCGTTAGTGCTTGTCATTCCGAGCGAAGCACAGCGGAGCCGAGGAATCTATTTTAACAGACCCCTCGACTTCGCTCGGGGTGACGTTTCTCCATATAGCATCAGTCCAACATTTGAAGTGTATTGGAACTCTTTTTACACTTGATATTTTACCTCCCTGGTCCTGAGGATTCCTTGAATTTAACATCGGGCATTTCTCTGCCGAGCCGTTTGTAAGTTTCTTCGAGCTTTTGTAAAAATGCTTCCGGTTTCATTGCCTCAACATGAGTGTCTATAAACAGAACGTTAATCACATCGCTACAAAACTCAGGATTTTCATAAACGACAACATTGTCCGGATACATTTTTACAGTCTGCCCAGAAATGTAAATGTAGCTGGGGCCATCAAAACCCTTCGGCTTAAGCGGCGATTCAAGAGTCTTAAGCGACAAGGCCTCTTTCTCAACAAGCTCCTGCAGATTTGGCGGGAATTTGTCCTCATAGTCGTTTGCGTATATCAAGCAGGTCTTTCCTATACCTCGCAGATTTGCAGCGGAGAAGGTCTGCCTTGCCTGGGTCCTCTGCTGTTGCATCCCCTGAAATATCCCCATCACTTCCATCAAATGCTCCTTCGGAAAGGCAATCTCAACGGCCATCTTGCCATCGCCGGCCTTACCGGCAAATGCAATATTGTTTTTGGTAGGAATATCCGTCTGTGGCATTGGTATAGGCATAAAAGCCGAAATTATTCCGAAGTACCGCAGAAAGTTATATGTCCCCACGAAATCAGCCTTATTTGCTCCTGGAATAAGCGCTAGAGCCGACTTCATCTCACCGGCCAATTGCTTGGGGCCGCCGGCTTTCACCTCATCAATCAGCTCATGCATAGCTTTATCCACATTTCCGCCCATAACAGCAGCGAGCAATCCATTAACCATGGCCCATCGGTACTCGAATCCCTCACCGTAAATAGCATTTATGATCTGTCCCTGTGGCGAATTAGGCTCGGTAGATTTCATCACGAACTTCGCCGAATCTATTGAATGGCCTTTGTAATTATCAACGCCATGCTTGAGCGTAAAGCTGATTTCCATACCAAAGTTCTTATAAAAATCAGCGATGCCTCCTGTGTTAAACAGCTCAATACCCTGTTCAATTAGCTTATCGTATTTATCTTTATCTTTGATCCCAATAACGTATTTCACGGCAAAAGGAGGTTTATTATTTGGGTCAACGGAAAATGACATTGCGTCATTACCGCTGAAGACATCTGCACAATCGGAAGCAAAACTTTTTATTTTAGCGGCCTCCACTTCATTCATATCTTTAGCCATCATTGTTGCAAAAAAGTCCATCGCTTTGGCGTTAAGTTCACCGGTTACTCCGCCGGAAACATTCATCACCGCCCCATCTTCCAGATAATTCAAGAATTTATTTTGTTTTGCAGGAGTATCCGCGGTGAACATATCAGCCATTTCTGTGCCTGGTAGTGCCGAGATGGTGCTGGTTATATTGAAAACACTGGGTTTAGGTACGACTGCCACACTCAAAGACTTCGTTTCTTTCATAAATAACTCAAGAACATCGGCATACATATCCATTATCTCTGCCGGATTTCCCATTGGCCCCTGCCCACCTGCCTTCATGCTTTCCATCATCTTTTTCATCTCTTCAATCTTACCAAGCAGCATAGGTCCGAAGGCCTTAGAGGCTAACTGGACATTTCCATAGGCCCAGACAGGCTCAGTGGTAGCTTGTTTGATTTCGTCAGCATCGAGAATATCAGCCAATCCCTTCGCTTCGGCGGCAGAGAGCGATTTTGCTTCCGTAACTATTTTGTTATAACTCTTCGGCGATTTGACTAAAGCGAAATCACCAATCTGTACAATCAGTCCACCTATATCACCGGTGATTTTGGAAACGCCGTTCGCGTCCGGCTGAGCTATATTGGGATTTTCGCCAACCAGCTTCTGATAATTAGTAACCGGAACAAGTACCGAAATGAAGTCCTCTCCCACCGGTTGACCGGCCGCTAATGTTGCGAATATGGTGAAACTGCCGTTCATATTTACGCCATTTAGTTCCGGACTGCCCAATATCGTCGCGAGCTGCATGCGTACCATCGCCGCAGTTGCAAGCGGCACAGGCGAGGCACCAGCTAAAAACTGATCTATCTGACCGAGCGTATAATCGAGATTGTTGACTCGAACGCAGAACATACTTTCCGCCGGTATCAATGAAAGCAGCTTATCGCCTTTGGGCTTTGTCTCAATTCCCGCCGCAGCCGCAGCAAAGTTAAAGAAAATCAGCGAGGAAATAATTATTGCGGTTCTTACACATCTTGACTTAAACATTTTTCGTTTCTCCTTAAACCCCCCAATAAACCTGTCCCGAGCAAGGCCGAGGGATTTGGGGGCTAAATATAAAAAATAATCCTGCAATTTATCACGGGATTTTTTCATCGCCTTTTGTATTTGCCGATTAACCGGCCCTCGGCAAGTATATGTCCTTCCATAGCCTTGAGCAGATCGCGTTTTCCTGCATCGGCTTGAAGGTCAAGCTCTGTATCGAGCGCATAAATCTTAAAGAAGTATCGGTGCGTACCACTCGGCGGACACGGCCCGCCATAGCCAATCCTGCCGAAGTCACTGGTTCCATGCTTAGCTCCGTTGGGCAAAGTCTTGTCAGGCGGAATGTTCTCTTTCAGCTCCCTCGTATCGGGGGGAAGATTAAATAAAACCCAGTGTACCCACGTACCCACCGGTGCATCCGGGTCATCGGAAATAAGCGCGATGCTCTTTGTGTCTTCGGGAACAGCATCCCATTTTAATGGCGGTGAGATATCCTCACCATCGCAAGTGTACTTGGCTGGAATCAAACCTTCATTCTCAAAAGCCGGACTGGTAATTTTAATATCCATATCTTTACCTCCTTTAGCTCTGAGGCCCACTTGCTCACTTTCATCGCAAGAGCTCAATAACAACATTAGTGCCACTGCTAAACCAACCACATTTCTTAGCATGGCATTTTTCTCCCTCACTATCTTAAAGTATGGAGAGCTAATTTGCCGGACATACTTCAGGCCTCCATAATGGATAATCTGTGCGATGCTACATTTTACTCCCTCAGCAGCTCTTTCGAGCTATTATAGCTTGCCCGGCTCAACTATCGTTGGCTGAAACTATCTGCCATAATACCAACCTCAGAAACTTATGTCCAACTCGTCCTGTAAAGAATTTTTGTAACTGTTCACGGCCTTATCGGTCGAGAGCATGAGGGGCTATGTTGAATTTTGGCCATTTTATGTCATTGCGGGCGAGGCAGTCCGTAAGGACTCCATAGGAGGGCCGAGCGCGGCAATCTCTCTATTGCGAAAATTTGAGATTGCTTCAGCCTAAAGGCCTCGCAATGACGCAAAACGCTGGTTTACTCCGGTGAACGGTTACGAATTTTTAAGCACCGTTGCAGAAATCGGCTTGTATTTTCTTGCGATTTAGCGGGACTTTTGGAAGCAGCAGCCCTTTATAATATGAAAACAGACAAAGCTATCTTGGGTCGGGAACCGGCTGCAATGCAACGACCCTTACCTTGTCGGTGCTCGAATTGACATTACTTCTGTCAAGTATAGCTAAGACTCTTTTTTGCGGGCCGTCGAAGCCGATACGAACGAGTATATAGGCGGTAGAGACATCGCTTCGTACGGTAACAAGGTTGCTGATACGCGAGAAAATAACGTTCCTCTCCTCAAAGTCCTGCCCTGCACCGTCTCCTGGCGACAGGTCGGGAAAAGCAGTTAAATCAGCCGGTTCGGCTGCATAGTAATCCATCCGGTCAACCAGCATCAATTCGCCAATATTCCGGAAACTCCCTAAAGTCATGTCTCGATATGCAATAATTGCCTGAGCGATATCTGACCTCATCCAAGGTAGTTGTGCCATCACAAACCAGGGAGCGGTATTAACGTTTATTCGCCCTTTGATTCTCGTCTCATTCGCTCCCAAGCCTAACACCGCTGGATCGATGACTGTCAAATATTGGAAAATGTCCGTAAAGGCTGTGTTCTTCAAATCAAGACGAATGAGCTCTTCGGGCGGCTCTGCAGCAAGTCTTACGCCGATCATATCGTTTGGATCGATGCTCGGACCGATAGTAAGAGCCCTGGTGATGTCACCAACTGTGGTGAAAGGCCCCATAGATTTTTCAAGATTATAGTTCTTTCTGCTTGCTGTTATCCTGTTAGGCACGCTCAGTGTATTACTGCCCGGCTGCAAAGTTTGATATATTACATTCCAGTTGATGTCTGACCTGCAGTAAAAATTGGACTCGCCCCTAGCGCTATCCCAGGCAAACCAGGCATCCTCGGTTTTCTGCTGGTCAAGATAAAGGTTGGCAGCCGCTACGTTCCTTAACAGATAAATATCATATCTCTCACTTAATGCGTATGTCGGCGGATCGCTTTCGGGTACAGGAATATATTTTGCGAGCACTAAATCATCGTCTTCTTTACCAAGGCCCATTGACATTAAATCCGAAACGCCAAACGCAAAAGAAGCTGTAGAGCTGTTGGTTATTACAAATCGGCTGTTGGCTGCTATCGCCCGGCCTACAAGGCTTATTGTGCCAACGACGACGTTATCCAGTCGAAGCTCCAAGCTGAAATCTCCCAGCGGAATATCTACATCAAACGGATTATAAAGCTCAACCGCGAAATAGTTGTTTGCCGAATTTTCGGGATTGGTATCGCTGATATTACATGCGATATCGCTTATAAATGGCTGTGCCTCGAATCCATAATATGTTTTGTCTCCAACGGACAGTGTAGTCACAGCGACGTCACTATCCCGATAGTCAACCATATTAACCGCCAGTTGGGCTGATAAACCGCTGACGTCCGACCAATTAGGATCGATGCTTGCTGTTAACACACTATACAACTGCTGGGCCGAAGCTTCAGCGGCGTTCACATTAAGCATTTTGTCACCATCCGGATTGATAATTCGGTCCATATTGTAAGTAGTGGCAAGGTGCCGATATGCATAATTAGGGTCGATGCTGCCATCGTCGTAGGCCCTTTTAAACCATGTGTCTAATTGCTTACTTCCGGAAGTTATAGGCGTAGATAAAGTAGCTCTCCTGAACTCGGCCCCCCAGTCTTCTATTCGCGTATCAATGCCGGCGTTGTTTAGCAAGAATCTATAACGCAGCTCAAGCTCATCAGAGATATCAAACGGTGTATAGAGTCCGTTTGGTTCACCATAACGCCAAATAACATTTCGCTCATATTCATCTAAATCCAGATAGTCAACATCTGTCCCGTTATTTGCTCTTGTTTTGAGTAGATTCATTTCATCGGTTGAGGTATGAGGATAGCTTGGCCGACCGGCTAAAGCCATAAGATTTATCTGCATTTGACTCGAACCGTCAACCATTTCACGGCTACCGTTGGGATCGAATTTATAGGCTGTGTTGACGTTTAACATCCCACCGTTGTCGATAATTCTGATGGCAGCGTAAATTGGCTTGCCTTTGCTGGATGTTATATCGTCAACCTCGATCCATTTTGAATCTGCCACTCCATCTCCATCCGCGTCGGCAAGTTGTTCCAGTAAAGCCCCGTTAGGGTCCAGAGCTATTATTTTGTAGTTTGGTACAACAGCCTTGAAAAGGGCGGTATCGCTGTTGGTAATTGGTATATTTTCTTCGGACCAATCCTCATGTCCGATGTATCCTGTAACATCGCTTATCTGCTGCCAGCAATAATCATCGCCCGATTTATAAGGCTCAAGACTTGCCAGCCATTTGTCCCGTGGACCCGGATAGTCATAATATTCGGCTTCCTCCGACACTCCGGGGACATCTAAAATCAGCTCCTCCGAAATTTTGGCAATGATTGTATCAACCGCGAAGTTCAGCTCTTTATTTTCCGAAATGGCTGACGTGGCTATCTTATCGACCCGCGACATCATAAAAAACATCACGCCAACGATAGCCAATAAGCTGGTCAAGACCACAGTCAATATAAGAGCTGAGCCTACAGGTAATCGGCTTACTGGAGGTTTTTTACTTGCTGTTTTCATTCGTCTTGAATCAGCCGCCTAAATAAACAATATGTGTAAAGGTTCTACCTTTTTTAAAAACAGCCTTTGAATCATATAGTGTAAAGGTGAACTTGAGAGCATTAGTGCTGATGTTTCCCGGCTCACCTTGATTTTCTCTGTTCCAGCTAATCTTTCCTGAAGAATCGCTTTCTGCAAATTGTATAGTGAAGTTATCTATACCTTTAGCCAGATACATAACGAATTGTTCCTTTAGATTATTGGGGTCAACAAAAGGTCTTCGCACCCAATCCTCTTTGTCGGTAAATGGAGGATCCGCCCTCCATTGCGACAAAGACTTTATATAGTATTCCCCGCAGGGGTCCGAACCTACCACAGGCGCATCGGCATCGGCAGATAATATTGTCTGTCTTCTCAGCAGTATTTTTTCTTCGGGTTTCGGCGGATTGCTGAAAGAATTGGGATCTGCCATGCCATAAAATACACAAGCTACATTACCTGTAATTGTTTTTCCCTCATATTGTCCGGTCGATTGAAAATCGCCGTTGGTAAAAAATGCGATGCAATCTGAGTTTACCTCCACAGTCTCGCCGCCAATCCGCCGAGGCGGATCGTTGTTAAAGCCGATGTATCCACCGCCGGATGCGATGCTTTTGAAATCTGAATTTAACTGGTCGGTAATAGCCCGCAACTTGTGCATAATATCGGCGTTTGCAATAGCAGCACGTTGAGAATCTATACTGACCCTGAAGATCACGCCGGCAAAGGATAAAACCATAGACAGAATTCCAATAGCTACCACCAGCTCAATCAATGTGAAGGCTTTTCGGTTTTGTAGTTTGTTTTTCATATCTCGTAAAAGAAACAAACATCATTCTCTAATCCGTGTAAATCCGTGAAATCCGTGGTTAAAATCTGATTACTTTCTGATAAATTGCTATATTAGGATATTTACCTCCACCGGCAGGTGGCGGAACTACCCAAACCGAGCCGTCGGCGCTGCTTTGCCAGGGACGGTCGAGTCTAATCTCATTAGGCTGCTCAGGATCTCGCTCAATTACTCGATAAATCCGGCCGGTTTTGTCATCCACTATAGTATAGGCATCGTTAATCCATGTTATTTTGTCGGACTCCGCTATTGTAAGCCGGCTTTGACCTGTAATTCCGGAGATGCCAACCATCATCGGAATGGGCCTTCCTACTCCGCCACGATACGAAGCTGAGCTGCCTATCTTTCTGCTGATGAAAACTGTTATCTGTACAAGCCGAGAATTTGAGTTCGAGCTGACTCGCCTACAAAGAGCAGACCAGTAATATTGCTTTTGTGAGGTATTGATATCAGCCGATGGATATGCAAGTTCATTGGGATCAATGGAGCTTAACTGTTCAAAGAGCTCTGATTGATCGACTGCCAAACTCGTTGGATCGATATCGTACAATCTTATTTTTGCAAAGGCCTCGTCAGCCGCTACCGCCGCAGTAGTTTGCTCGGTAGCAATTGTCGAAAAGTGAATGCTCGCTAAGAAAGTGCCGCCGATGAACAGCATACCGATACCGAGTGTGCCAACGGCCAACAGGATTTCAATAAGAGAAAAACCGTTATATTGACACTTGTTTTTCATAAGTGTATTAATCAGGGAAAATTATCGTTCCAGTATAAGGATTAATATAGATCGCCTGGTTAGCTACTCTCACTAAATAGTCCGACCATGCTCGTTGTTTTTTATAAGCCTGCATGAATTTCTTTTGCTCATAGATAACAAAGCTGCTTCGGCTTTGCTCCGGTCCCAATCCAAAGTCGGGATAAGGGCTTCCACCGGCGCCGAAATAATCATCCTGATAGAACATTCCTGTTCCGGCATCCACTTGTGCTTTTTTATTGAAAACATCGCCGTTGCTTATAGAAGTATTGGTAGCAGTGTCCGGGTAGCCATCTTTGTTTCTTGTTCGAGTGCCATGGATGACCAGCTTCCCGGTCGGAGAAAAAAGAATAGAAAATGTAGTTGTATCTGTAAGCTCATGATCTTCATCAATAAGATTGTCCTTTTGCTGATAACTAAGTGCCGAGTCATCAAGTCGCACCTCAGTCGAGTTTGTAGGATTTACTGAGTTGCGTTCGGTGACAATAGTCAGGTCCGACACGGCGATTGAATCAGGCAGCTTGATAGGCTGAATACCCTGGACTGCTCGAAAACCATAAGCCATCATATCCGGGTCCTGCACTACAAAAATCATATATTGAGCAGCGCTGAGTCCGCCGAGGCGGATTTGGCTTAACTTTTGGAATCTGATGCCGGCATATCTTTGATTTTTTGCAGCGATAGCGCGGGCTGAGGCCAATGCCGCACTTATCATACTCGTCGCACTGCTCTGGGACTCAAAGGAGTTGACAAGCGCACGGACAGCCGGCAGAGCTAAGCTGACAAGCAGGACTATGGCTGCTATAACAACAGTCATCTCTATTAACGTAAGACCATGTTGTTTGCATTCTGCTTTCATCTTTTTCGCCACTAAGGCACAAAGACACCAAGGTTAAACATATTCTTTTTTTACTTTGCTTTGTAGAAAAGTCTCACCGTCATTTCGACCGAAGCGATGCGAAGCATCGCGAAGTGGAGAAATCTGTTCAAAGGCAGATTTCTCGACTCGCCTACGGCTCGCTCGAAATGACAACCTTCGCTCTTTTCTAGAGCATTTTTACTTTTAATTTCTTTGTGACCTCGTGTCTTTGTGGCTCATTATCTACTGCTTACGTCATCTGCTGTATTAAAGACTTTGTCTGGTCCAGCCGATATTAGTTCTGGAAAATTTTCGTCAGGTGTATATCTGTAATCCAATGCTGTGCCCCAGGGGTCATATATCTCCGGCGGAGTCCGCCGAGGCGGATCTCCTAATTTGTTCTTAAATAACGAGTCGCTTATCTTTTCCAGTACATTACGAGAAGCCGGTATTGAGTGAAGCTCTCCGTAAAGATATTCCGAATGGGTGGCAGCATTTGCAAAGTTCTTTTCATCTTGCTCGGGGAACTTATCTGCGTATTGGTAATATTCCTGCAGCGCACCATCCAGTAGCGCAAAAATATTCTTCAGACTTTTTTCTTTGGCACGTTCATTAATTCGAGAGGCGATGCCGATTACCATTGTGGCTAATAGTGAGATTACAGCCACAACAATAACCAGCTCGGTAAGTGTTACACCTTTTTTGTGCTTGTGACTTTTCATAGCGTTAGCTTGCCCCCCATTTCTACCTTCGACAGAAGACATGGAGGACGGTGTGGACGGGCGCTTCAGGGCTAAGCCCTTAATTTCCGAAGTTGCGGATATCATCACTTGTCCCATAAAGACCATCCGCTCCTGCCGAAATCAGTAGGTACGAGTCAGGTCTATAAGGCCAAGGTCTGCCTTCAATCTTTGGGTCTCTGACATACTCATAGAATTGCTCAAAGGTCTCGATTTTATGCTGCATGCGATATTGGAAGGGCTTTTGCCAATCGGCCAGTCTTCTCATGCTTACAATGGGAAAATTATCACGGAAGTTATAAATCCTATCTTCAAATGCGGTAGCATCAATATTCTTGCTGGAAGTATTTGCTCTGTAATAAAGGATCGGAGCGCCGGCATTGACCGGCCTTGATCTTCCGGGAATAAGCACCGGCTTTACGCCAAATACATCACAGAGCACAAACGTATTTGGCGCCAGTTGGGACCTCGAGGCAAGGGTGGAGTAATCAAATAATCCATCTAATCTGCCTGCTCTACTTGTGCCAAGCCTAAAAGTGTCTGCAGTTGCCAGCTCTAAATAAGGGTCTCTTCTCTGTTCAAAAAAAGCAGGGACACAGGGATCATATATAAAGGTCCCTTCATCATCGCGTCCATCGGCTCTGAAATCTGACTCCGGATGGAACCCGCGCAGGTCCCAGCCCAACAAGGCTTCGGTGAGCTTCTGCGCGCCGCAGTAGTCGCGACGACCTGTAGTAGCTGGGGGAGGCGCCCACCAGTCTGACGGCGGATAATCACCATAGTCGTTTTTGAATGCCTCAAGAGCCAGCTCAATGGTTGTAAACTGAGCCTTCTGCTTGGCCTGTCTTGCAACACGGCGAACCGAATTTAAAGCTGGAACAAGCAACGCAACCAGTGTGGCTATTATCGCTATAACCGTTAATAGCTCTACAATCGTAAATCCTGTTTTTCTATGGTTCACAGCTATCCTCTTCTATTTAAAAATGCAGAACTTAGAATTCTTCATTTTTGCAGAATGGCCAAGCCCACTTAATTTTAAATTCAATTCTTAGTCCTGCTGGTATTTCCAGTCATAATTGCATACATCGTCGGGCGTGCCGTATTCACCATCAAAACCGGCTGAAATCAGAATGTAAGAATCCGCCCTGTAAGGCCTGGAAGCCGTAGTGACTTTGTCGTTCTTCGTATTTTTATAAAATCTTATCGGGTCGGCAAGCCTATGCGGTGGGCCTTCGGGCAGCGGATCTGAAGGAATACCAAGCTCAATCAGCCTTTGATTGTTCATATAGTTGTATATGTTGTTGGAATTATCCGGTTCGTCAATGCTGTGCAAGCTATTCGCAGTGTTGGCTTTATAGTAGAGTATGGGCATGCCAATTCTTTTCCCTGTAGCGCGATTTGTTACGGTTCTATATACGTCGCATAAGACAAAGTGCTCCGGTGCGAAAACCCCGGGATCGGGATATATATCATCTAATATATATGCGTTGGCACTTTCAAGGGGTAGGTATGGCCCTTTTCGGATGCTTAAGTTGTCCCTGTATTCCACAGCAGTTACAGTATCTGCAGCCGGGTATAGTAGCCTGGTACCATCTGTACCATCGCTTCTGAAGATAGAATCCGGGTGAAAGCCCATCAGGTCCTGGCCCATCATAGCTTCACAAAGCTTCATTGCGCCACAATACGGCAGGCTGTCAGGACCCATCTCACTCGAGTCCGGATAACCGCTGAACTCTGTATTGAAAAGTTCTATTGCAGCGTCAATGCTGTGGAACTGGGCCTTTTGTTTGACCTCCCAGGCATACTTTCTGACCATATTAAGAGCAGGCACCAACAAACCAATAAGAATCACGATGATGCTCATAACAGTCAGCAGCTCTACAATGGTGAATGCGGCTTTTCTGTTGGATTGTTTGATAATCAGCTTCATTTTTGTCTCCTTCAAATTGGACATTTAATTTATAGCTTATTATAGCTTAATTTTATTTTTATGCACCAGCGCCTAAGGTCGTAATAACTTGTATCATCGGCAAGAATACTGACAGGACGATAACCATAACAACACTACCAAGTACGACAATTATGACCGGCTCAAGCAGGTGCATTAACGAGCCGACCATCACCTCGACCTGCTCGTCGAAGTTGTCGGCTACTTTCAGAAGCATTTTGTCCAGGTCGCCTGTTTCCTCACCCACGGCGACCATATTGGAGACGATCAAGTCAACGGTCTTGGACTGCTTCAAGGGGCCTGCGAATGTATCTCCCTGCCTGATGGATTTTTGAACTCTGTTGAGCATGTTGGCATAAACTTCATTCCCAGCCGTCTCACGGGTAACGTTAATAGCATCGAGAATTGGTACACCAGCACCAATCAAAGTCCCTAAAGTTCTTGTCCATCGCGTAACTGAAACTTTACCGGTAAGCTGTCCCACAATCGGTAATTTCAATTTGATGGTATCCAGAATCAATCTACCTACACGAAACCGTTTTGCAGTTCTGAGCAGAAAAACTATTAAAAACGGCATTGCTATCATAACCGCCCAGCCGCCAATCTTTATCTTGAAATCAACAAACGGTATTGGCACAGTGGGAAACCATTTAGGACCTTTGGCGATCCAGTCGCTTACGCCAAGCACTACTCGCGTCAATTTCGGCAGTTCTTCGCCTCCCGACATCTCAACCAGCACAGTGCTAAACGTGGGTATCACCTTCCACATCAGCATAAGCACAATACAGAACGCCGCGCTCAAAACTACGGCTGGATAAATCATTGCACCTTTGACTCGGGCTTTGAGTTTCTGGTCGCTTTCCATAAAGTCAGATACTCGTGCCAAAATGAGGTCAAGCACACCACCGGTTTCGCCGGCAGCGACCATATTGACAAAGAGCCGATTAAAAGCTCTTGGATATCTTGACATCGCCTCTGAGAGAGTCGAGCCACCTTCGATGTCGTCGCCTACGTAACCGATGATTCTCTTGAATGTTCCGGACCTTTGCTGTTCTTGCAAGATACGTAGTGAACGCAAAATAGGCAGTCCTGCATCCTGTAGCGTTGAAAGCTGTCTGGCAAACTCGGTTACAAATTTCACTTTGACCCTGCCGCCGGCACCGGGCCTTCTTTTGGGCTTTGCAGCAGCTTTTACCGCTGCTGCTTTTGCTGCAGCCATCGAGCGAACCTTCGTAGGGAAATAGCCCAAGTTTCGTATTTTGCTTATCGCTTCCTTCTCGCTCAGGGCTTCGATTTCATCTTTTACCTCAACGCCCTGCGGATCCAATGCCGTATAATTAAAAACAGGCATCTTAAACACCTCCTTTTGGACTAACAAAACCTCTCATAGCCCCTCGGGTTCTTAGGCCGAGATTCCAAAGGCAGATAATATCAATTATCATTCTATAATTGTTTCTTTTACTACCTCGTCTATTGTGGTGATACCGTCATAGAGGGCAGCCAAACCGTTATCGCGTAACGACCTCATGCCGGCTTTTAGAGCGGCTATACGCAAGACATTTGTCGAAGCGCGATTCATAATCAAATTACGTATTTCGTCATTGAATACCATTATCTCAAAAATACCTATACGCCCTCTATAACCGGTATTATTACACCGGTCACAGCCTCGGCCGTAATAAAACTTTTTGCCTTTAATATCATCCTCTGTAATGCCTAAATCTCTTAGTTGTTTTTCGTTCGGCTCATATACAGTTTTACACTTTTCACATATCTTTCTGATTAATCGCTGTGAAACGATACCTTCAATAGTAGCTGTGAGCAGGAACGGCTCAACACCTAAATCTAACAGTCGTGCTATCGAGCTTGGGGCATCGGTTGTGTGCAATGTGGTGAATACGACATGGCCTGTCAGAGAAGCCTGTGCCGCAATCTCTGCTGTCTCTAAGTCACGGATTTCGCCGACCAATATAACATCGGGGTCCTGACGTAAGATCGACCGCAGGCACTTGGCGAATGTCAGTCCAATAGCCGGTTTCATTTGAACCTGAATAAGACCGTCAATGTCGTATTCCACAGGGTCTTCCGTGGTGATTATCTTCGTTTCAACGTCGTTAAGCTCGCTCAATGCCGAATATAGAGTGGTGGTTTTACCGCATCCGGTCGGCCCCGTGACAATGATAATACCGTTGGGTCTGTGAATAAGCTGGCGGACTACTTTCTGATCGGCCTGTCTCAAGCCGAGTCTATTCAAATCAAAGGAGACCTGAGATCTATCAAGAACACGCAGTACGACACTTTCTCCAAACATTGTAGGCAAGACACTCACACGCAGGTCAATCGGCTTACCTTGAACGGTTAATGATATTCGGCCATCCTGCGGCAGACGTCTTTCCGCGATATCCAAGTTAGCCATAACTTTTATACGCGAGCTAAGTGCTGCAGCGATATACCTTGGCGGAGGAATCATCTCATAAAGTACGCCGTCAATACGATATCGCATCTTATATTCATGCTCAAACGGCTCAAAATGTATATCCGAGGATTTATCACGGATAGCCTGCAGCAAAACCAGATTCAGCAGTTTTTTCACAGGATTTGACTCGGACAGCTCTTTCAGCTCATCCAGGTCGATACTTTGATTTCTACCCTCGAATTCAGCAAGAAATTGGTCACCCTGTATTTCATCTATCAGCTCAGTGATATTTTCATCCTGTTGCGTCTCATAGTACTTAGTCAAAGCGCTTTCCAGCGCCTGTGGGTCGGTTATCTTGGCGCTAACTTTAAAACCCATCAATGTGTTCAGGTCGTCAGTGGCTCTAAAATTATCGGTACTATCAAGCACGACAGTCAGCACGTTTTCATCTTTGTTATACTCAATTGGCACGATGTGGTAAGTCTTTGCCATCTGCGCTGGTACTTTTTCTATTACATCAGGAGGGATGTCGATGCCGTCTATGTTTGTATATTCCATTCCCCGCTGAGCAGCCAGAGCGATCTGTAGCTGATCTTCATCGACCACTCCCAGTTCAAGAAGAATCTGGCCTATTTGTACGTTTCCATGCCGCTGGCTCTGGATTTTCAGGCATTCATGGACCTTCTCTCGGCTAAGAACCCCCATCTTAATAAATATCCTGCCGAGCGGTCTGCCTCTCAACTGTCCGACCGGAGGTAGCTTTTGTTTTGTTTTCGTCTTGCCCATCTGAAATTTCCCTTATGATTCGTCAGTGTTAGGTTTTATTTATTATACTATATTAAAGCCTTTTTTGCAAACAAATTACGAATTGGACATTTAGTTATTGAGACAGGCGTAGCTGGTGATTTCTCCCTCTTTTTATGGTCCTATATACGCTTAACAGGCCCCTCCAGCGCCTGTTAACATGATAGAATATACAACAGGCGGTTTTTTTCCTTCAGATTACCAGCAAAAAATACAGTTAGTAGAGTAACCAATTACGCCCTTAGAATTGGTCCCAAATCCTCCATCTCTTGTGCTGCAGCTTCTTTTCTCTTCGCCTTTCCTTTGCCTCTTATGGCGTTCAATTTTGCCACGGCTTTATCCTGCAAGGCACCTGGCTGACGAGCTTTTTCCAGCATTTCTTCCAAAGTGATTTTGCCGGTGTCATAGAGCTGCCAGAGGTGCTCATCGAGAAGCTGCATACCCAGCTTCTTGCCCGTTTGAATGCTGGAATCGATTCGATAAGTCTTGTTTTCACGGACAAGATTAGCAATGGCAGGGGTTACAACCATAAACTCATAAGCAGCGATTCTTCCTCTGCCGGTAGCTAAAGGACAAAGAACTTGGCTCAGAACCGCTATCAGGTTACTGCTTAACTGAATGCGGATTTGCTCTTGTTGGGTTACGGGAAAGACGTCAATCATTCTGGTAATCGTTCCAGCAGCGCTGGTTGTGTGCACTGTACTAAAGACCAGGTGGCCGGTTTCAGCAGCTCTAACGGCTGCTTCGATTGTTTCGAGGTCCCGCAATTCACCTACCAAAATCACGTCGGGGTCCATTCTTAAGACACGCTTCAAGGCCTCGGAAAAACTGGGGACATCAACACCGACTGTCCGCTGGTTAATAATAGATTTTTTGTGCGAATGATAATATTCTATCGGTTCTTCAACGGTAATAATATGGCGGTCGAAGTTTTCGTTAATATAGTTTATCATGCAGGCCAATGTGGT
The DNA here is from genome assembly GCA_964631175.1 of uncultured Pirellulales bacterium. Taxonomy (GTDB): domain Bacteria; phylum Planctomycetota; class Phycisphaerae; order Sedimentisphaerales; family Anaerobacaceae; genus CAZVWH01. The sequence continues at coordinate 23,698 of CAZVWH010000014.1, forward strand.
CGTTTTGCCACATCCGGTTGGGCCTGTAACCAAGAACATTCCTCTGGGTCTGCGGCATAAAGCAGCACAAATCTTGGGCAGGCCGATTTGCTCAAAGGTCATAATTTTTGATGGGATAAGACGTAAAACTACCGAAATATTACCTTTTTGTCGAAAAACAGAGACACGGAACCTGCCTTCATCACCGAAGGTAAAGCCAAAGTCGGTTCCGCCTTCTTCCTGGAGCTCTTGTTGATTTCGGTCAGGGGTGATGCTCTTCATCAGGGCCGTTGTATCGTCCGGTTCAAGAACTTTGGTTTCCAGACTTCTAAGTCGTCCATCTATCCTCAACACTGGTGATCGACCAACAGTAAGGTGTACATCAGATGCCCCTTGCGCGACACAAGCATTCAGAAGCCTGTCCATATTAACTGTTGACATTTGACACTCCTCAACTAACTACATTCTGTTTAATCTACCAACACTTCTTCTGACTGTGTTATTCTCGCTACCTCGGCAGGTGTGGTTATTCCATTGAATATTTTGATTTTGCCATCCTCCAACAATGATCTCATTCCACTTGCCTTAGCTGCCTTTCTTAGTTCTGAAGCCGGTGCCTTTTTAAAGGATAGCTCCCTTAATTCGTTATTCATTTCCACCATTTCGAAGATGGCGAGTCGGCCTTTATAGCCTGTATTCTGGCATTGAGAGCATCCAGCGCCTTTGTAAACCGGACGTTTTTCGACATCTTCTCCGGTGATATTGAGCATCCTCAGATATTGTTGGTCGGGTTCTTTATCGACTTGCTTGCACTTTTTACAAATAACTCTTACAAGCCTTTGTGCCATAATGGCTTGTATCGAGCTGGCAACAAGGAAGGGCTTAACACCCATATCTATAAGACGCGTAATCGCGCTGCAAGCATCATTGGTGTGTAATGTGCTAAAAACCAGGTGTCCGGTAAGTGCTGCCTGAACTGCGATATCTGCAACGGTGCTGTCTCGAATCTCGCCGATTAATATAATATTGGGAGCCTGCCTGAGCATTGCTCGCAGAATCCTGTCAAATGACAACCCGATTTCTTCTTTAACCTGACACTGATTCATCCCGTCGAAGTTATATTCCACAGGGTCTTCAGCGGTTACGATCTTCTTATCTGGTTTGTTAAGTTCCTGCAACGCTGCATACAAGGTAGTGGTTTTACCGCTACCAGTCGGACCTGTAACTAAGAAGATGCCGTTCGGTCTTCTAATTATCTTCTGAAACAGCTCATAGTTATCCTGTTCAAAGCCCAGTGATTCGATACCGATATTGACAGCGTCTCTGCGTAAGATTCGCAGCACCACACTTGCTCCGTGGCTGCCGGGCAAAGATGAAACACGAAAATCGATATCCTGTCCTGCGATTACACGTTTAATACGACCGTCCTGGGGCAGTCTTTTCTCAGCGATATCCATGCCGGACAGAATTTTTAGCCGCGCAATCAACGGTGCCTGCATATTCTTGGGAATATTGTCCTTTACCAGACAAACTCCATCTACACGGTATCTCACGCGTACCCTGTCAGCCATCGGCTCAACATGTATGTCGCTGGCTCGCATATGATAGGCATTATCTATTATAAGGTTTACCAGTCTGATAATGGGACCCTCATCGTCATCGGCTCCACCTTGGCCCTGGTAAGCTTCAGTTTCTAATTGGCTACCCACTTCAGCAAGTTCTGCGGCAGTTGCATCGATGCTATGTCTTAGCCTATCGTCTTCTACATTTGTTGTTGTCTCGAAAAGTTCCTGAATGGAGGAGCGAATTCTGGAGGGGTTCGCCAGATAGCATTCCAATTCTACGTTCGAGCGGAGCCGAATTGTATCCAACATATCCAGGTCTGAGGGGTCGCTGATAATCAATCTTAATTTTCCGTTATTCATGTTTAGTGGCAGGACGTTATGCCTTTTGATGAGGTCTTCTGGAATAAGCTTGGTCGCATCGGATGGAATGGAGATTTGATCTAAGTTGACGTACTTTAAGCCGAATTGCTTGGCAATCGCCTTAGTCAGCGTTTCTTCATCTATCAGGCCCTCTTGCAACAGTACTTCGCCGAGTCGCTTACCGTTAGTTTTTGAGGCCTTTATAGCATTGATAAGGGCCTCTTTTTTTACCAGGCCGGCTCTATAAAGTATTTCGCCTAAATGTTTACGCTTCTTAGCCATTTTCCACTCGTGTTTTGCTGATTACCCTGAATTGTATTATACCATTGGCAATAAATTTAGTCAAACCTACAATTTTAATAGGACCATATTTAGCGCAATTTGTGTAGTTATGAGTCGTATAGAATTTCTATCTTTGGATGGGAAGATAAAGCGTTTAGTTTCACATCCGCTACTCATGTCCACACTAATATATATCAGGCCGACGGGTTTTTGTTCGCTTGCGCCGGTTGGACCGGCTATGCCGGTTATGCCGATAGCAAAGTCTGTGCCGGCTTTGTTTCTGGCCTGTTGAGCCATAGCCTCCGCCACCTGCTCACTAACAGCACCATATTTCTCTATCAGATCAGGCGGTATGCCAAGCTCGTTGGTTTTAGCGCTGTTGCTGTAGGTAACCCAGCCGTACGTGAAATATCTGCTTGCACCCGGGATGTCGGTCAGCAGTTTGGCTAAGGTGCCGCCTGTGCAGGATTCGGCTGTAGCGATTGTTTTATTCTGTTGTGCCAATTTTTCGCCAACGACCTCAGCCAAACTCTGCTCGCCCGTTCCATAAACAATTTCTCCCAATAGACTACGAAGTAGCTTTTCATCTTTATCAGCCATTTGCTCGGCTTTATTTTTATCTTCTGCTGTTGCTATAATTGTCAGGGTGATCACGCCGTGCTCCGCTGTGCAGTTGATTAGCGGATTTCTGCCACGCTGCATTAGCTCGTCGAGCAGTTCGGCGATGTTTGATTCGCCTGTACCGAAGCACTTCAGTTTCCGTATGATTACAGCTTGATCGCCTGCAAATTTTTGCAGCACCGGCAGAACAGATTCTTCAAACATCCGCTTCATTTCCAACGGCACGCCAGGCAAAGCAAAAAATAGTTTGCTCTTAGATTCAGCCATAATCCCCGGAGCCGTGCCCAGATTATTATCGAGCGCTTTGGCACCTGCTGGTATGTATGCCTGGATTTTATTTTTCGCAGGCATCTTTAGATTCCGATTGGCGAAGCGTCTTTGAATCTTGTCTAAAAGTTTTTTCTGCAATTGCAAATCAGTACCGAGGAATTTGGCAAAAGCCTGTCGGGTCAGGTCATCATCGGTCGGCCCCAGCCCTCCGGTTGCTATTATAATATCAGCGTCACTGCTTGCTAAACTCAACGCATGGACGATTGAATCTATCTCATCGCCGATGGTATAGGCGCTGATAACAGGTATGCCGATTGAAAGCAGTCTTTCGCCTAGATATGAAGCATTAGTGCTTATAGTCTGGCCGCTAAGAAGCTCATTACCGATACTGACAATACTTGCTTTGCCGTAAGGCATCTTGACGATTTTCATAAGAGTGGATTTTAATCTGAGCTTCAACCGCAATGATGTGCATCAGACCCTACGTTCTGCTATTTTACTGGTGGTATCCCAAGGTCCTTGCATATTTTTCTTGCCAGGATATCTCTTATCTCATTATGCCTGGGAATTGCCGATCTTTTATTTAATGCTGGATTATGCCACCAGGAATGACGTCCCCCTTCTCTAATGAACTTGCAACCTTGCGAGCCCAGATACCTGAGCAATTCTTTCCTTTTCATATAGCAATTTGCTCTTCCTGAAAGTCTGCTCCGACAGCGGATATTGCATCCTGCCGATTAAATTCCAAAGCCTCCTTTAATGTTACTTTTAGGCTTTTTAGCAGCTCCTTACGCGTACACTCCTGGCAGTTAACACCAGGCACTTCTTCGATCCACCCAATCCACCAATCACCGTCTTTCTTAGTTACTGCGGTATATATGCTCATACTTTTACCTTCCGGTTTTTTCTTGCGGTGAGGGCTTCGACTGAGCTCAGCCGAATGTCCTTGTCGAATCCAAAGGTCCGTTCCAACACCTGATATTACTCATTTAATAAACTCTATCCTCAGTTAGTAGTTTAAGATAATAGACGTCTTCAGTCAAGGAATACTTACGAAGAAAACGCACAAAGTAAAAGGACTAAATTGCTATTCCGAGCCTTGGCCTGCGCTGGGATAAACTCCAGCAGGAATCCTGTTTAGCCCCGCAATTTATTGCGGGGTCATTTATTAGAATTCAATGGGCAATCTCAATCCCAATAATCAATATTGAAGCACAGAAGATTGGCTAGTGCATCTTCAATCGTTTGATTCGTTAGCATGTTGACTATCTGTATTTTCTTCTTATTGTTTTTCGAAGCGGCTAGCCAGCAAACCCGAAAAAACCTTAAAAATGAAATATACTAAAGATAATACAGATCCGATTAATCCTCCATATAATCCGAACTTAGCTGGATTTACTCCACCTATGAAGTTGACTTCTTTTATTTCTTCATAACTTCCTGTTGGCTCATACGTGATATTGGGGGAATAATCCCAAACTAAGACGGTGGGTGTCGGATGCCTTACCTGCGGATCAAACGGTGGCAAGCCTATAAGTTCCTTAATTATCCTTTTCGAAGTCTTGCGTTGCCATTTAGGTTTGCCTAGCCTCGGAATCAAAACTTCTTGTTTTTTTACAATAATATTTGCCTTCCCAATGCCTGTTACTGTCTTCGACGTCGGGAACAAGAGCGGTTTTCCAGTCGAATCAACCTCTGGTACAGGTTTAATCACAGGTTTAAAGTCTTTCTGTGGTTCGGAAAGCAAATGGGGCTTAGGGATTTTACCTATCTCTCTTTCCTCATATCTTGCTTTAAGGCTCGTGGTGGTTATTGGGTTAGATATCTGTGTATATTGTATTAGAAGTGCCAGTATATAACCAAACAGGAGAAAGAACCCCGGAATTGCAGCAATTATATCATTAAGTGTAACCTTGGCTCGATAATCAATCATTTTTATCCCTAACGAAAGAGCCATGTAGG
>CAZVWH010000014.1:28836-40549 GCA_964631175.1 uncultured Pirellulales bacterium
TTTACGATCTTCCCGGCATTAGCATCAGCAAATATCTTTCGCCGGTTGTATGTCACGACGGCAAAGAAATATGTCCCGCCATCACAAAACCATCGTCTATGGTCTGGCATGTATCTATTCTCCTATAATTGGTGCGATTCATCGCACCCTACCTTACCGAAATATTTCTTCCGGCCTCGCTTTGACTCCTATCGAGTCTTTCAGATTTATCATATTATGCCTGCATCTACTGCAGTTCCATCCGAAAGATAACAGCAAGCTCAGAGGCCCGCAGCCTTCGGCGGGACCGGTGGAGTGATTTGTTAGCATATGTCTTTCTCTTCACCACAATTTTGGAAATACAGCCCATACTTTTGATTTATATTCAAAATATTCATCACCAAACTTTTCTATTAAATGTTTTTCCTCAATAGGTATTAATGCACGAAAAATTATGTACATAAAGATTGGAATTGTGATGCCTAAAATTGAACCTCTTAATATTACGATACCAGGCACAATGAAGGAAATCCATGATGCATATATAGGATGCCGTAAATACGCATAGACTCCTTTTTTGCATAACTTGCCTTCATAAAAATATTTATCGATTGTAACGGCGGGAATAAGAAGAATAATTAATCCAGTTCCAATCAATAAAATGCCAAGCATAATATTGATTAATCTTGAATAAATAACAAATTTCATTTCCGGAAACACAATATTTTGAATGGTAAATACAATTCCCGCATATATTAATGATATTATCGTAAATTTTGGGCCAATACCCCACCTTGTCATTTTTTCATTATTCATTTTTTGTGCTAACAATGTGGGTGAGGCGCGAGCTATTGCGAGTCGCCTCCACCCATCATGTTATTGTGTCTCTTTCTCGCGAGAGGTTTTTGAAAACACAGAACCATATCGGATAGCATCCTGGGGGCATACATTCAGGCAACGGGCGCAACTGAAGCAATCAGCACCAAATAGCTTATCTGATACTCTGCTTTTAGCGGCTTCCGTTGGGCAGGCCTGGATGCAAGCCCCACAGTTCGTACAACTCTCATGATCGATCTTAACCCTCATTAAGCTGATCTGTTCTGCAATCCACGAAACAAAACCAAAAGGGCAGATAAGATGACAAAACGGCCGGTATATAAAAAAAGCGAGAGTTAGAGAAACAACAACTGTGACCAGAATCAGCCAATGGTCGAAATCCAGATTGAACAGATTAAACGGGTTGAGATAATGGTAAATCACAAATCCCTTCCTGCCGCCGACAATACCGAAGAGAAATAACAACACTACACAAAACAATCCACCCCTTATTGTATTCGTCAGCAAAAATGGCACCTTCCACCGCTTCATTTTACGGAGTATAGGAAGACTGTAGATCAATTCCTGCAGCGCTCCGAACGGGCAAGCCCATCCACAGATAAGCTTATTTCCGATGATGACCAATACAACGAAAAAGACCAAAGCAGGCAATTTGCTGATCGTAGATGGATACAGCCCCACCATGGCCTTAAAGACTTTAACTGTCCCTTCCATTGGATTCGGGGATTTCCCCAACACGAAACCACATACAAGCACGGCGGCAAGGAGGCATATGATATATGGGATTCGCGGATACCACAGTTTGCGCTCAGAGATATTTGCATTATCAGGCCGACCAAAGCGAGTCAGATACACCAAACCAAACAGCACGATTGCCGCAAATAGGTAATATTTTAGGCTTGTCGAGCGATGGGAAAGGATATGTGTAGTCGCATGATCCAGTTGTTCCTGAGATATTCCCAATTCGTTGAGTGGTTTTTTCTTCGGCGTGTCCAGTGGTAAGGCAAGCTCACGTGCCAGGCCTTTACCCGTGACATCCAGCTTTGGGACAATTTCCCGGATACTCATGTTTACCGTGAATTTGTTTTCTGCCTGACTGGGCCTGTCAGGTTCGCATAATATGCCAAGAGCGCTAAGTAGAAGCACCGCTACTACGCTCACGATAAACCATATTTTTTGTCGTGGTGATAGTTTTGTCAGGTAGGTATAGACCATTGTGTTGATCCTCTAATTCTATCAAAAAATTGTTCAGGTCAGCTACTGAATTCTATCCTTATTTGCTGTGCACTGTCCCAAAGCCATTATTAACATATAGGCGTTTCTGCAATACAGTCATTCTAATCCTGGACCACGAATCAGAGGTGTGCTCTCCTTGTTGTTAGGTTAATTTACCCCGTGAGATAATTACGTACCCTTGTCTTTATGTATCTCTTGCCCCACGCTGTCTTGAGGTACTTTTCTCTCCTTGTCGCATCCTGCTGATTGATACAACCTTCCCAGTAGATGAGTTTCAAAGATCGTCGATCCTTAGTTGACCGAACATGCCCGCTATTGTGCTCCTCAAGACGCTTCTGTACATTCTTCGTGTATCCCACGTAAAACTTTTCGTCGTTCTGTGACAGCAGAATATATACATAGTAATATCTGTCCATTCTATCTCACGGGGTAAACATAACATAAAAAAAGGGGAATCTTCAAGAAAAAAAAGAGGACGGAAGACAGAAGACAGAGGACGGAGGACAGAGGGCAGAAGACAGAAGCCTGCCCTACCTGCTAATCGTTTTTTTCTGTTTGCCTGAACCGATATCCAATCAGTTTGTTATTCCACAGTGCCGGTATAACGATCAGCTCCTTGTCCTCGACATATTCAAAATCTGCAATATTAATTTTTGCATCCCGTGTGTTTAGTAATTCTTTAACTACTCCAGAGGGTTTGACCAAATACAGGTTTCCCAAAAAATGAGAAACTAAATAATCCTCACCACATTTCTTTATTCCATCTATGATCCCGGGTCCAAGATGAGCTATCTGAACAATTTCTTTATCCGAAATGTTTACAGCCTTTAAGTAATTATCACTATTGACTCCGACGATTAATTTGCCGTCGTCAACTAAAATGCCGTTCGGCCTGGAAATCGCAGCACTATCCAGCCATTTCTCCACTTCTCTATCTTTGATTCTATATATCACGTTACTGTCACTTTCCGATACATAGATGCTGCCTTCCGAATCAACGGTAATGTCATTTAGAAAATTCGTGGTTTTGATTAAAATTTTGTTGGATATTTTGTCCGCTTTCAAATCATATTCGACAATTCCAAATCTTTCCACGATGTAAAGCTTATCATTGAAAATACATATTCCGGTTGGTGTAGTAAGATTCTTAATCCAATCAAATTCCAAAATTTCACCTTGAAGATTGGCCTTAGATACAGAATGCTCTCCATACGATGCCCCGTTTTCCAGGCCTTGTGTATAATTGGATATATACAAAAATCCTCTTTCACTATCATAAGCAACCGACTCAGGTGCTTTATATATTTCACCCGTCTGCCATAATTTGATGGGTTGGGCGTTTACCCCGTTAGAGAAAGCCGCTGGTGGTTTAGTGCCACCATCGCAAACCGTTATAGAACAAAGCTCTCTAACAGGATTTACTCTTGAGAATCCAATCAGAACGATGGCACAAGTCAATATTCGCCTTAAATTTTTCATAATTCTTTCTTTACCTCCGATTTAAGCATTTTAGGCCATAAATAGTTAGGATTATCTTAACTACTAAGTGCTTGTACATGTCTGACGAATTCTCGGCCTCGCTGCTCGAAGTTTTCAAACATATCGTAGCTGGCGCAGGCGGGACTCAATAAGACAATATCGCCGGACTCTGCGAGCCGATTTGCTAATTCAACGGCCTCGGCTAAAGATTTGACAATCTCGATTCTCGTCTCTTGTTTTATGAGATTGCTTCGTCCGCCTTGGCGGACTCGCAATGACGTTATTGCGCTTCTGATTGCATCGGCGATCTTCTCGGCGGTCCGGCTTATCAGAATAGCTGCTTTGGCCTTTACTGCGATTTTTTGGCCAAGCTCATCGAAGGGTAGATGCTTATCATATCCGCCGGCAATAAGAATCATCGGCTCATCAAAGGCCTCCAGTGCGGCAATGGCACTTTGTGGCGTAGTAGCCTTGGAATCGTTGTACCAACGGACGCCTTTTATCTGCTGAACGAATTCGAGCCTATGAGGCAGTGCCTCAAATGTGGCAAGAGCATTTTTAATCCGCTCATCGTCGGCTCCAAAAAGTTTGGCAACGGACACTGCGCCGGCAAGGTTTGAAAGATTGGCTCGACCGGGCAGAGTGAAATTATCGCGAATGTCCCGGCTTATATCATCCGACGAAAATTTAATGCAAATCCTGTTAGGGTCTTTCTTATACTTTTCAAACCAATCGGCGGCAATTTCATCTTCGGCATTGAATATGGATACAGCAGGATTATTTCGGTCGAGCTGCTGGAGCTTAAAGATGTTTTCCTTGGCGGCGCAGTAATCAGCAAATGTGCCGTAGCGGTCAAGATGATTCGGGGTGAGATTTGTCAATAAAGCAACTTTCGGTCCGCCTACGGCGGATTGGATTTGAGCTAATGCTACTCTGCGAAGTATCTCGCTACGTAGCACGAGTTGCTCCAGTTGAAAGCTCGAAAGCTCCAGCACGACCAAGTCATTTGCTTTAATCTGATTAAGTATAGTCAACAATGGCTCGTTGCCGATGTTGCCGCTTAGCCAAACGGCCTCGTATTGCGTATTGCGTATTGCGTATTGCGATGATAAACCAGCCCCAAGCTTCGCTTGGGGCTGCCACACAGTCCGGCTTTTGTTTTCTATTTTCTGACTTCTGACTTCTGACTTCTGACTTCTGAGTAAGTGTGCTGTCAAGGCCGTGGTGGTGCTTTTACCGTTGGCGCCGGTTATGCCGATTATTGTCGCAGGGCAAAGCTCGAAAAAGATGTTTATCTGGGAGGTGACAAATTTATTATGCTTACGGGCAAGCTGCAGAAAGTCATTATTTGGGTGCACCGCCGGATTAGCTATGATAATGTCGGCCTGCAAAAAATCAGCCTCGTTGTGAGAGCCGAGGTGAAATTTTATATCCGGAAACTCACCGAGCTTTTTTATGGAATCACTTAGCTGCTGCCGGGCTGCCAAATCCGTTATAATTACATTTGCGCCGGCCCTTACAGCAAATTCGGCGGCGTCAACTCCTCCGCCAAAACGGCCCAGGCCCATAATCAAAACAGTCTTATCGGTAAAATCGTACTTCGTATTCGGTATTGCGTATTGTGTATTATTTTTTGCCCGATGTTTCTGAGGCATAGTTTTTTCTATATCAGAGTTTGCATAGCGTTTGCTATGTCAATTTTAGCATCGATAACCGCCTGTATGATACATTTTTTCCAATCGCTGCCGAACTGGCTTTTGTATTGCGGCCTTTCATGAGCATAGATGATAGAGCGCGAGGCGTTGATTAAAGCGCCGGTGCCGTCCGGTTTGCAAAATCGCACACAATCTGCGGCAGTAGCACCCTGCGAGCCGTATCCCGGTACAAGAAACCATACCTTGTCGTATTTACGACGCAGTGCCGTTGTGACATTCGGCGATGTGCCGCCGACAACCATTCCCACATTGCTATAGCCGCTCTTGCCTATGCGCTGTGGCTTATTGGCAATTTCGCCGACAAGCTCGGCGAGCTTTTCATACATTCTTTGTCCATCAGCATCGGCAAAATCCTGAATAACAGCAGCGGAAGGATTGCTGGTGCGAATCAAAACGAAGACGCCCTTGCCCTGTTTGGTAGCCATCTCGGCGAAAGGCTCGATACCATCGCTGCCTGTATAACCATTAACAGTGATAGCATCCGGCGCCAAGGTATCCTCCAGGCCGGCTAATTCGGAATTCTCCAGATGAGCCGAGGCATAAGCTTCAGCCGTGTGGCCTATGTCACCACGTTTTACATCACCGATTATCTCCAAGCCCAAATCATTAGCCTCGGCAATCAAGGCATAGTAACTTTCTATGCCCTCCCAGAGATACTTCTCAAAAAAAGCGATATTTATCTTGATGGCCGGCACCATAGGAGCAACGATTCGCATGGTTTGTGTGCAAAAATCGAAGATGGCATCTACCGCTGCCGCAGCATCAAACTCGTCGTTCATCTGGCGATGACTGGTTATCGCAGACGGAAGTCGGCTGTAAACAGGATCTAATCCGACAATCAAAGAAGTCTTCTTGGCTTTAACAGCTTCGCAGAGCCGATCAGCAAAATGACTCGCCATGTTAAAAACCGACCTTCCTTCTTTTCTTTACCGACAAAATAACTTTTCAAAAATACCTGCGACGTAAAAGTAAAAAAGCCGTTTTCCAAAAGTCCGCTGCGATAAAATCAGAGCTGGGAAATCCTTTTATTAGAAATTTAAGGCTACTATAATTATAATAATAGTTTTAAGCAAGACGGAATTCGATTTTGAAGAATTAATTGCCGGTTGAAAGAATAGCCGGAGGCAGATTTGGAAGCAGAAAAAAAGGGAAAATATAGAAAATTAGTCCGTTGGCTTCTGGTTGATGTAGCTATCGCGAGCATTATCTTTGCTTTACTGTTTTATAAGCCATCGAGTTATGCTCCGTTTAGGCCCGACCCTGCCGGCGACGATTCGGGACGCGTTCATCCATATTTGACCTACTTGTCGTCTGAACTCTACAACGGCGTTCAGCAGCAAAAGCCGTTCGAGCTTGTTGTTCTTGAGGAAGCTATAAACGAAACAATCGTCCGATCTAAATGGCCTATGGAGTCCGAGGGCGTCAGGTTCTCGGCGCCCGAAATATTGTTTGTGCAGGATAACATTGTGCTAATGGGAACGGCGATTATAAAGGGTGCTGAATTTGTCGTTACCATTGAGTTGGAACCAAAGATCGATAAGAAAGGATTTCTAAATCTGCAGGTAGCCAAGGTCAAAATCGGCGCTGTGAATATCACCCCCTTGGCCAGGATGATAGCAAAAAAGATGTATCAAAATCATCTGGAAACTGTTCCTATAGATATAGAAGACCTGCGGACCAAAATAGCGGCGGCGCTGCTGAATGATGAGCCATTCGAGCCGGTTTTCATGTTCGATGATAAGAAAGTGCGATTGTTGAGGATCAATGTGAAGCCTGGCAAACTGATATTACATTTGGTTCCGGCATAATAATTAGGTTTAACCTTGGAGTTTTATTACTGTGTAAAAAGTCCTATAAGAAGACGAATTTTTAGAAAGGAAATAGGGACAGGAACATATACGAGGGATTTTTTAGTTTCTTACGCTATTTTAGAGCTGGTATGTGCATTATGGATTCGATTAGTGCTGAAAATTGTACAAATTTGTTAAAAAAGTTATTGCTATTGACGAGTTTGTCGATTATTATAAATTGTTTGGTTGTAATACTATAGCTGCCAAAGCTAAACGTTGTATTGAGTAGATGCTTAAAATGCTTTTAACAGGATTGAAGAACAGTGCAGCAGAGTAGACGAATAATTTGTCTGCGCGGCTGCGTTTTAACACTTATGGCGGCTTGGGAATCGATGTTTCCGCTTCAGTGTCGCAAAGTGAACCAGGTTTGTGGCAGGGTTCTGATTTTGCAACAGTTTTCGATTTCAGAATCCTATCGGAGGCGACTGATGTAGCATAGGGAAAGTCAACAACCTCGGTTCGGGCATTTTTGGAGTGGAAACTATCGAAGTTTCCACTTTTTTTTACCTTATTTCCGGGCCGTGAATTGTAGTTTATTACAAAGTAAAGCTCTGGAAGTTAGAAAGAGAGAAAATAATGAGCCAGGAATTGCTAAGGATCGTAGATAGCATAGCACGCGATAAAAATATCGACAAAGAATCTATCTTTGTCGATTTGGAAGATGCCATGGTCTCGGCGATCCGCAAGCATTTTACTGAGCTGGACAGCGAAATTGTCGTGCATATTGACCGGGGCACAGGCACGGTCAGTGCCATTAAGGACAACAAGCAAATCGACATAAAGAAGCTCGGTCGAATCCCTGCTCAGACAGCCAAACAGGTGATGATACAAAAGATAAGAGCAGATGAGAGAGATAGTATCTTTGCCGAGTTTGTTCAGAGAAAAGGAAAAATCATAAGCGGTGCAGCGGTGCGCTATGAGAGCGGGACTTTGATTGTTGGCTTGGACCGATGGACCGAAGGATTTATGCCGAAATCTGAACAGATAATGGGTCAGACGCACCGGCCCGGAGAGAGAATTCGATGTTTAATTCTTGACGTGAAGGAAACTTCCAACCAGGTCAAGATTATTCTTTCGCGTACGCATCCCGATTTTATCCGCCGATTGTTCGAGTCCGAGGTGCCGGAGATTAACGAACAGATTATCGAAATAAGGGTGTTGGCCCGAGAGGCAGGTTACAGAACCAAAGTTGCTGTCGTATCGTTCGATGACAAGGTTGATCCAGTTGGAGCTTGCGTGGGCGTGCGGGGCAGTAGAATAAAGAACATAGTGGATGAGCTCGGCGGAGAAAAGATTGATATTGTCCGCTGGAATGAATCGTCACAAGTTCTTGTAGCCAACGCGTTGATGCCGGCAAAGGTCAGTGAAATTGCTTTGTGTTTCGAATTGGGACGATCTACGGTAGTAGTAGAAGAAGATCAGCTTAGTCTTGCTATCGGTAAGCATGGACAGAATGTTCGACTGGCGGCAAGACTGACCGGCTGGGATATCGATATATTAACACCGGACGAATATAATAAAGGAATTGAACGATTAACAGCCTGCGTTAAAAGCGTTGCAGGCGCCGACGATATAGTAGTCGATAAACTGATAGCACTTGGTGTGATATCAGTTTTGGATCTGGATGACGTGGGAGTCGAACCACTGATTGATGAGTTGAATATTGACCCGGAGACGGCTGAGAAATTCGTGGAAGAGGCGGGCAAAGAAGCAAAAAACCTGGCGGCTGAGTTGAGACAAAAACAGGCGGAAAAGGAGTTGGCTCAGCAGACAAATACAGTTGACAGCGAACAGCATAGCTAAAAATCGGAGGTTCCCTTTGGCTGCAACAAGAGTTTACATTTTGGCTAAAGAGCTTGGCATAAAGAGCACTGCTATTGTGAAAAAGTGCCAGGATGAGGGTCTGGATGTTAAGAACCATATGTCAGCGATATCAGCCGGTCTGGCAGCGACCATTCGAGAGTGGTTCAGCGAGGGTGAGAATATCACGACAGTCGAGGTTGCCAAAAAGGTAGATTTGAAAAAGGCTCGAATCAAGAAAAAGCGAAAGCGTACGACCAAGGCAGCAAAACAGCAGAAAGCCGTACAGGTCGAATCGAGCGTTGAGCCTATTGAGGCCCTCGCCAAGCCCTCTACTATCGCAGAAGCTGACCAAGGCAAGAAAGAAAAGCCTGTAACCGCGAAGGTAACCAAGCGTAAAAAAGAACCTGTAGAACAAAAGATTACTACAGAAACGTCGCAGCCGGCACAACAGCGGATTACCGAAGCCCGTCCTTTCGACAAGCTCAGGGCAGGCTCTGAGAAAGTTCGAGGCAAACCGGAAAAGCGAGAGCAGGAACCGATATTACCTGCCGGACCGATTATGGAAAAGCCCGAGCCGGCTCAGCTTAGTGGACCACAGGTTGTTCGAGTCGAGAAACCGGAGCCGTTACGGCGACCCAAGCCCCGGCCGAGAGCAAGATATGATATGCCTGTTACTGAGCCTTTGATGTATAGCGAGGGTAAACAGGAAGGCTTAACTTCATCGTCGGCCGTGGAAAAGAAATGGGCGACAAAACGCAAAAAAGACAGGACGCATGGCCGGCGGCGAAAGGAGCCTGAAACTGAAGATACACAGAAGTCTAAATTAAAAAGTAAGTGGCGACAGATAGATATAGAAGAAAGACGGGCAAGGCTTGATGCGGCTGGCGGTGAGGGTCTGCGGTCGAGACCGGTGCGAAAGATCGCTACCAAAGCAGAGCGGGGATCCAGTGTGTCTGTCAGGCCGAAAAGGGCAGTAATTAGCGGGCCGATTACTGTAAAGGATTTGTCTGCCGCTTTGGCTGTGAAATCGGCTGATATTATTAGTAAATTAATGCAGCAGGGTGTTATGGCCACCGCCAACCAGACTATAAGCAGTGATGTAGCGGAACTGGTGGCTTTAGATTTCGACACAGAGCTGATGGTTGAAAGGAAAAGTCCGCGGGAAGAGCAGATACGAGCTGAATTTAAAAAACTCCAGAGGAAGAGCTTAAAGAAAAGAGCGGTTGTCGCAGCGATGCTCGGACACGTCGATCATGGCAAAACCAGCCTGCTGGATAAAATCCGCTCAACTCATGTAACTGCTAATGAAGCAGGTGGTATCACGCAGCATATCGGCGCATCTCAAATTACTTGGGACAGTAAGACGGTGACGTTTCTTGATACACCGGGACACGAGGCTTTTACTGCTATGCGGGCCAGAGGTGCCAATATGACTGATGTGGTGGTGCTGACGATTGCTGCTGACGATGGAGTGATGCCCCAAACCGTAGAGGCAATAGCCCATAGCAAGGCAGCAGGTGTGCCGATAATCGTTGCTTTGAATAAAATAGATTTGCCGGGCTGTGATATAAATCGTGTTTACTCACAGTTGGCTGAGCATGATTTGACGCCCACCGAATGGGGAGGAAACACCGAAGTTGTTAAAACCAGTGCTGTTACTGGTGATGGTGTAGACGATTTACTTGAGTGCCTTGATTATGTAGCTGAATTGCTCGAGCTCAAAGCTGATGACACAATCCCCGCGGCTGGATGGATTGTTGAGGCGAAGATGTCACCGCAGGAAGGACCAGTGGCGACTTTGTTAATTAAGGAAGGCCTGCTAAACAAGTCAGATGTCGTGCTGGCTGGCTGTGCTTATGGTAGAGTAAAGATGATGAAGAACAGCCAGGGCAAAAGCATAAAAACGGCTACAAGCTCTATGCCGGTAGAAATAACGGGCCTGAGCGATGTCCCTCAGGCGGGCGATTGGTTTTATTGTCTGGATGATATTAACCAGGCCAAGGCCGCCGCTGAAGAAAACAAAATACGCTTGAGGGAGAACTCCTTGACCGAACGTGCTCAGATAACACTGGATAATTTGTTCAGCCAGATCGAGGCTGGCAGTATAAAGGAATTGAATCTTATCATCCGGGCTGATGTGCAGGGCTCAGTGGATGTGCTGAAGAAATATTTAGCCGAGCTTAGCACAGATGAAGTAAAGCTTAACATTCTGTATGCAGCAACGGGTGGGATTACGGAAGGTGATATTTTGCTTGCCGAGGCATCGAACGCCATCATCATCGGTTTTAACGTTGTGCCCGAGGAGAGAGCAGCCAAAATAGCGGAAGCAAAAGGCGTTGAGGTGAGGTTGTACAACGTAATCTACCGCATAACTGAGGACCTGCAAAAATCAATGGTCGGTCTGCTTGAGCCGGAAGAGCAGAAGAAAAGCCTTGGAAGGGCTGTTGCGAGAGCTATATTTAAGATTTCAAAAGTTGGTACAGTTGCCGGTTGCTATGTAACTAACGGTGTTGCAACCAAGAATGCCAAGATACGATTTATACGTGACAATATTGTACTCAAAGACAACCTTAGTATTGAGTCTCTTAAGCACTTCAAAGAAGATGTTCGCGAGGTCAAAGCCGGCCTGGAATGCGGCATAAAAATAGAAAGATTCAACGACATTAAAGTTGATGATGTCTTTGACTTCTACGAAATAGTTAAAGTGGCCAGAACCCTTTGAGCTGGTAATTGGTGATTGGTTACTGTGCTTTGTTGAAAAGAGTTCAGAATGTCATTTCGAGCGAGCCGAAGGCGAGTCGAGAAATCTGTTTT
>CAZVWH010000015.1:0-39034 GCA_964631175.1 uncultured Pirellulales bacterium
TGGTAGGGTGGGGCTTGCCCCACCATGACCTTATCGGTGGGCTAAAGCCCACCCTACCTGCTTAATAACATTTTTAGCCGACAAATAAAATGAGAGTATTTATAGCTATAGATATTGATGAGCAAATCCGAGCAGGATTAAACCGCCTACAGCAACAGTTGCAGAATAAGGCCGACACTAAAAGAAATGATGTCAAGTGGGTATCACCTAAAAATGTACATTTGACTTTAAAATTCTT
This sequence comes from uncultured Pirellulales bacterium, assembly GCA_964631175.1. Lineage (GTDB taxonomy): Bacteria > Planctomycetota > Phycisphaerae > Sedimentisphaerales > Anaerobacaceae > CAZVWH01. The sequence continues at coordinate 239 of CAZVWH010000015.1, forward strand.
GGGCGAGATTAAAGACGAGCAGGTCGTCGATGTCTGCAACATAGCCAAGGATGTTGCCGGCAGGCATAAGAGCTTTGAGCTGGCGATAGAATCGGTCGGCTGCTTCGGCGGCAGAAGCGCAAGAGTCTTATGGGTCGGCTTAGGCAAAGGCAAAGAAAACCTGCTACAGCTTCAAAAGGACCTCGAAGAGCAATTGGCTTCGGCTGGTTGGCCGCCGGAAACAAGAGAATTCACCGGCCATCTGACACTGTGCAGGGTAAAAAATCCAAAGGCAGGTGCCAGGCTCGCGGAAATAATAGAAAATTACAGAGATTTTAAGCTCGGAACGACACCTGTGGATTCGGTTCATGTTTACCAGAGCCAGTTGACTCCGAGCGGTCCTGTTTATACTGTATTAGGCAACTATAAAATGAGCTAAGAAGTAGGAGAATGGAAGATGGTAAAAACGAAAAAGGCAGAGGAAGGTTCGCAGGCAACCGGCAGAGAAGCTGCTCTACAGCGTGTTATCGCACAGATCGAAAAGCAATACGGCCAGGGCGCAATTATGCAGATGGATGAGCACAAGTACGCTAAGATCGCAGGCATCAGCACCGGCTCACTATCATTAGACATTGCTTTAGGTGGAAAGGGTATCCCGCGTGGCAGAGTCTCCGAGTTGTTCGGGCCGGAGTCGTCCGGCAAAACCACCCTGGCACTGCACATCATTGCAAACGCCCAGCGGGCGGGTGGCGTGGCAGCGTTTATCGATGCTGAGCACGCCCTTGATATAACCTGGGCCAAAAGGTTGGGCGTCGATGTCAGCAGTTTGTTGGTTAGCCAGCCCGATACCGGCGAGCAGGCGCTTGAAATTACTGAAATGCTGATCGCATCTAATTCAATCGATGTTATAGTTATAGATTCGGTTGCCGCACTGACGCCAAGAGTGGAGATTGAAGGCGAGATGAGCGACACTCAGGTGGGACTGCAGGCAAGGCTGATGAGCAAGGCAATGAGAAAGCTCACCGCTATTATCAATAAGAGCAAAACCGCTTTGGTGTTTATAAATCAAATCCGTATGAAAATCGGCGTTATGTTCGGCAATCCCGAAACCACCAGCGGCGGAAGAGCACTGAAGTTTTATAGCTCTGTGCGAATCGATCTGAGACGAGTGACAACGATAAAAGACAGCAGCGGTGCGGTCGGCAACAGAGTCAGAGCCAGAGTGGTAAAGAATAAAATCGCACCGCCCTTCCGGGACGGTGAATTCGACATTATGTTCGACTCCGGAATCAGCTACGAAGGTGATTTGCTGGACCTGGGCATCGGATGCAATGTGCTCGAAAGAAGCGGCGCATGGCTGAACTACGGCGATATTCGGCTCGGTCAGGGAAGAGAAAACGCAAAAAAGTATCTGGTGGATAATAAAGACCTGCGCGAGGAAATAAAAAACAAAATCCTTGCCGCCAAAGGAATGGCAGCGCTTAGCGGCCCGGAGATGCCAATAGTTGATTATCAAAAAGACACAAAGAAAAAAACCATCAACAACCGGGAAAGAATAAATGAAGCATAAAGTTTCAAGTGCGGCACAAATCAGGAGCAGCTTCATAGATTTTTTTAAGAGTAAGGGCCATGAGTTTATCCCCAGCTCGCCGATTGTACCCATCAACGACCAGACCCTGCTTTTTGCAAACGCTGGGATGAATCAATTCAAAGATATATTCCTGGGTCTGGAGTCACCGCAATGCCGACGAGCGGTCAATAGTCAGAAGTGCCTGCGGGTAAGCGGCAAGCACAATGACCTTGAAGAGGTAGGCAAAGATACTTATCACCACACCTTTTTTGAAATGTTAGGCAACTGGTCGTTTGATGATTACTTCAAGGCTGAAGCAATCGAATGGGCCTGGGAGCTGCTTACAGACGTTTGGGGCATTGACCCGGGCCGTCTTTCGGCTACATTTTTTGCCGGCGACAAGGCGGACGGACTGCCGAGGGATGAAGAGGCGGCTGGACTTTGGACTAAAGTGACACCAATATCATCCGAGAGAGTCCTGGCATTCGGCAGGAAGGACAACTTCTGGGAAATGGGTGAGGCCGGTCCCTGCGGGCCGTGCAGCGAGATACATATCGACCTTGGGCCTGATATGTGTGACAAAAAGGATGTGCCGGGCCACAAATGCGTTGTCAATGGCGGCTGTAGTCGATTCATCGAGTTATGGAATCTGGTTTTCATACAATATAATCGCACGGAGGACGGCAAATTACTGCCCCTCGGCGCCAAATACGTTGACACCGGTGCCGGCCTGGAAAGAATCGCTGCGGTGCTGCAAAACAAAAAGAGCAATTACGACACCGATTTGTTTATGCCTGTAATCGAGAGTATCAGCCGTCTAACCAGCCACAAATACACTTCAAAGCCTGGCAATAAAACCGATAATGCTTTCAGAGTCATAGCCGACCACATTCGCACGCTTGTTTTCGCCATAACCGATGGTGCCACGCCCTCCAATGAAGGGCGTGGATACGTAATTCGCCGAATACTCCGCAGGGCTTCAAGGTTCGCAAGAGAGCTGGGAATGCACGAGCCTTTTATCTACAGACTTGTGCCAGTTGTAGCTGATTGCTTAGGTGACGCTTTTGGCGAGATAAAGGAAAGGGCCGACTACGTCTCAACAGTCATCGAATCGGAAGAGGCCAGCTTCGGCAGGACGCTGGATAGGGGCATTGAAATTTTTGGCTACGCTGCCGAGCAGGCGGCGCAAACCGCAGAGAAAACCATCAGCGGCGACGATGCTTTCCAGCTTTACGATACATACGGCTTTCCACTCGATTTGACACAGCTTATGGCTGAAGAACGGGGCTTGAAAGTAGATACATCGAAATTTGACGAACTGATGGAAGAGCAAAGACAACGCGCAAGGGCAGCCCAAAAAAGTGATTCTTTAACCGGGACCTTTGCCGATGTCGAACTTCCTGTCACCGAAGATGCGACTAAATATCTTGCGGACAATTGCGATAGTGTCATCGTCGGCTGGATTGACAGCGAAGACTTCAAGACCGAAGATAGGATTCCAGCCGATACCGAAGTCGGCCTTGTGCTCGATAAAACGTGCTTCTATGCCGAGGCCGGTGGACAGGTTGGTGACTGCGGCATCATTCAATCCGATAGGGGGAAGTTCATCGTCGAGAATACTACAAAAATAGCAAGCTGTGTAATTCACAAAGGCAAAATGGCCGAGGGAACCTTTGATAGCGGCGAAAAGGTAAGAGCAATTGTCAGCAAAGATAGATACGCCACGAAGAAAAACCACACCGCGACACATCTATTGCAGTGGGCACTGCAAGATGTATTGGGCAAATCCGTGTCACAACAGGGAAGCTACGTTGGGCCGGACTATTTGCGGTTCGATTTTACCTGCCCCAAGGCGCCCACAGCCGGGCAGCTAAGAGAGGTCGAGAATTTGGTTAGAGAGAAAATTGCCGCTGATTTGCCCGTGACGTGGACAGTGATACCAAGAAAAAAGGCTGAGAAGCTCGGTGCGATGGCACTATTCGGCGAGAAGTACGGAAACGAGGTGCGTGTAGTCGGAATCGGTGTAGAGCATGGTGACAAAATTAGTCAGGCGTTCAGCAGAGAGTTTTGTGGTGGTACGCATGTCGATAGGCTTGGCTCTATTGGCGGCTTTAAGATAATTAAAGAAGAAAGCATATCCGCCGGCGTTCGCAGAATTACAGCACTTACAGGGTCGGCGCTTACGGATTATTTTGAGAATTCAAGTGACATTGTCGAATCCCTTAGCCAGATGCTGAAAGTCCCTGCTGAGACTGTCACGAATAGAGTTGAGCATTTGCTCGCCGAGAACAAAAAGCTCGCCAAGAAGCTCAAAGCAGCCGGGACGGCAGGCGGCCCCGACACCATAGCCGAGGCCAAAAAGCTCCTTGAAAATTGCGAAAAAATTAATAGTGCTCACGTGATAATAGGCCAATTATCAAATACGCCAATCGAACGGGCCAGAGAAGCTGTGGACATGCTCAAAAAGAAGGCAAAATCCGCAGCCATAGTTCTCGGCTTTGCAGATGGTGACAAGGTAACACTTTTATCCGGCGTGACAGATGACCTCGTCAAAAAAGGTCTAAAGGCCGGTGACGTTGTCAAGGTGATTGCGCCAATAGTCGATGGTGGAGGCGGCGGACGACCGCAAATGGCGCAGGCCGGCGGCAAAAACCCGAGTAAAATCCAGGAAGCGCTAGCCAAAGCCGAAGAAATAATAAAAGAAAAACTTGTGAGCAGGTAACTGGTTAAATGGTTATTGGTTAAATAGTAAATTCAATCACCGATTACCAGCCGCCATTTATCAGTCCTCTAAAGAGGGGACAAAATGAAGATATTGGAGGAAGAGCCCCCGTTAGCGAGCGAATTTAAGCAACCTTTTATAATTAACGCTTTTCTCTACCCTATCAGTGCAGCGGGAATGATACATGTTGCAATCTTTGTAATTGTGCCTCTATTGTTTTCTTTGTTCATCAGATTATTCGAGTTGTTATTGGGGCCGTTTCTTGGTTTTGGAACTGCTGTGTTCACCGAGCCATTAACTATAATTTTTTATGTAATCTTCTATAGCTATATGTGTTACTACATCGCAGATTGTGTTTTCAATAGTTCCAAAGGTCGTCAGCGTGCTTCAAGTATCTCGATGCCGAGTCAATTTAGTTGGATTGACTTTGCATCAGAGGCGGTTATTTTAGCTGGTTGCGCAGCTATCTGTTTGTCGCCAATAGCATTATATTCAGCCATTACTAAGAGGGCCGATTTATACTTTTGGCTTTTGTCAGCTTATGGAGTCTTCTTTTTGCCGATGGCGCTGCTGAGGGGAATTATGTTTAATGCCTTTGACGCTTTGAATCCGATAGAAATCATCCGGTCGATATGCCGTGTGTTTTTACCATATTGCGGCTTGGTTCTGTTCTTTCTTGTTATTGGTGGATTTATCGCAGCAGTTTTATCGAGACTGCCGATTTGGGGATTTCTTACACAAGGCATCAAGATTTATCTGATTTTCGTTCTGGCATATCGATTAGGCTGGTTTTACTGGTGGCACAAAGATAAGCTTAATTGGGGGATATAAAAACCCCCACGTAAAATCCGTCGATCCGGCACCAGACGGACGTGGGGGCTAAACAAATAAAACTTTTTTGTTCAGAACAACAAATACGTAAGCATCAATCCTGCTGTCGGATTCTTATGCTTCTTGCATGGGCGTCGAGCCCCTCAACCTCTGCTAAGCGAATAATATCCTCAGCACACCCAGCCAACTTTTCTTTGTCGTATTCGATTATGCTCGTTGACTTGATAAAATCATTAGCACTAAGAGCGCTGAAGAATCTTGCCGTCAGTCCCGTTGGAAGTGTATGGCTCGGACCAGCCCAATAATCGCCGACAGCAACAGGCGAATATTCACCTATAAAAATTGCACCAGCATTGTGGATTTGTTCCGCATTTTTTTTACTTTCATCGCCGCACTGAATCTCAAGATGCTCTGGGGCAAAATCATTTGCCTCATTGATTACTTTCTCAATATTCTCAAAAACTGCTATAGCGCTGTATTTTTTCAGACATTTAATTGTCTCTTCAGCACGATTCAAATGTTGCACTTGATGTTTCAGTTCGTTTAGCACTTTCTCTGCTAAATCCTGAGAGTTTGTAAATAACACTGCACTTCCAGGTGCATGTTCTGCCTGACTGAGCATATCGGCTGCTATCCATGCAGGCTTAGCGCTATCATCTGCAATTATCAGCACTTCACTCGGCCCAGCTATCGAATCGATGCCAACAATTCCAGAGACCTCTCGCTTGGCGGTTTGTACCCACTGATTGCCGGGCCCCACGATTTTGTCAACTCTAAGGATGGTGTCAACAGTACCAAATGCCAACGCTGCTATAGCCTGGGCACCGCCGATTCTGAAGACTTCGTCGATATCAAGCTCACGACAAACAGCCAGAATAACAGGATGGATGCTACCTTTGTGCCTAGGTGGTGAAACAATTGAGATGTACTTTACACCAGCCACCTGTGCCGGTACTGCTGTCATTATCACCGTTGATGGCAGCGGGGCAGATGCTCCGGGGACACAGATACCAACCCGCTCTATCGGTGTATATTTGATTCCAGTACCCTTAAAACCACCAATAAAAATCTTTTTCTGATATTCTCTAACATTCTTAATAGCTTTTTGCAGCGATGCAAGAAGGTCCTTGTCGATTTCCTTGTAAGCCTTATCGATATCCTGCTGGGTTACTCGAAACTGTTCAGGCCGCAGCTTAACACGATCAAATTTCTCCGTGAATCTTGACAACGCTTCAGCCCCGTTCCGCTCGACTTCGCTAAGAATCTCAATAACCTGCTTGCGTCTGTTATCGCTGGCTAAAAACCATGCTTCGCGCATTATATTGATACGAAGTTCACCTAATCGTTTCTCAAAATCCACCTGTCGATAGGTAATGAGGATTTTGTCAAGTTCGTGGGACACGGTTTTTTTCTTTCCAAAATCGCATGTAAACCTCCCAGTGCCGTAAGGCCGCTGGGATGGCTGGCGCCACATCTTAACGATAAACTGGGGGGTTAAACATTTTTTATCTGCCGAGGTTGCCGTGGCTGTAAGCTCTGGTTGCCCTGTGTAAAAGCAGAAATTTTTCTCCCCTATATTCGGTAACAATCCCTGCTATATTGAAACGGACCTGGTCCGGCTCGACAGATTGTACCTGCTCAGCAAGCTCCAAAGTCCGGCAAGGCAGCAGCCGAAATGTATCACCTGTACTTGTAGCACTTCGGCCAAGAGCATCAATAACAAAAACGTATTGCGTAATTGCTTCGGCGCGATGTATGTCACGTGTGACGCACGGCGAGATAAAACCCGTTCTGTTCGACAAAACATAATTACGCGTAATCTGTAATCGCCTAACAGCAGTTGCAGCGGCGGTCCTTTCAGACTGCTCGCGCCCCGCAGAAGGCAAAGTCGGCCTATTTCTGAGCTTTTCCAATATCTCTTTGGGTATTCCTAATTCATCGTTTGCAATACCAATCCGTCTCTGACCGGGTTGATCTTTTTCTTCAGTTTGCTGCGACGTCAATGAATCCAGCGATTTGGATTCGCTAAGGGGCAAAAAATCAATTGGAAATATAAAATTCCTGCCCTTGTATTTTGTGACTCTGGCCCAGAGCCTATAGCTTTCAGTCCGTCGCGGCGGGTCGTTTGCGTCAGCAACCATCTTTTCCAGTGCGGACGATGGGAGCAGCTCTAATCTCGCGGCGATGCCGGCTCGGTCGTTGCTGTTGATAACCGCCATATCAAATTCAAAGAACCATACTTCCGTTCCCCGCTTTTGCGGGGACGATTTTACTCCTGCCAAAGCAGGAGCAGGTGTGAGCTTGCCCCGCCGTAAGGCGTCCTCCGTGAGGAGTCCCAAGGACTGTGGACCGCGCAGGCTGGGGTCGTTGATATCTTTCCTGATTAATTTACCATCAACACCTCTCAAGATAAAGCCGTCCGGCAGCTCCAAGGCTCGCCGGGGCGAAAAAGTTCTGCCAGGTATGCCTGCACCAAGAGCCAACACCACCGAGACTACATTTATAAAAACAACCAAAATCAACAATGTATGTTTCTTATCCATTTGCAGACCTGTTCAGGCCCGTCCGCCACATTCAGGTGCCGACTGCTATCAGGGTCATCTATCGCAATCAAATTTACCAAAGGCTTCCAAAATTCTCCTACCAGTATAATCGGTTTACCCGATTCGAGAAAGCCTTTGTTTTTCAATTCCCAGACCTTAGCCAGCTCCAGCAGTGTTCCTGTTCCGCCGGGCAGTACAACATACGCCTGTCCCAGCTTTATCAAGGTATCGAGCCGTTCGTCAAGAGAGCCTGTAACAATCGTGCGAGTGATATATTTATTGGCTGTGCTGCTCTTAAAGGCTGAGCAGGTTACGCCGATGATTTTTCCGCCAGCCTCGGCTGCTCCTTTAGCTGCGGCCTCCATCGTCCCGCCGTAACCGCCGTTGGCTATTGTAAAACCTGCTTGTACCAAAACTCTGCCCGTCTCGTATGCTATAGTATAAGCCGAATCGCCGGCTTTAGCCCTGCCGGTGCCAAAAACGGATATAATTTTCTCATTCATTTGTTTTTTTCACGTATATAATTCAAAAGTCCGGCAGAAAGCAAAATTTCCCTGTCTCTGCCGGAAAGATTTAACCTGCCGACAAATTCAAATGAGCCCGTCTTATCTGTAATTTTTATTTCATCGCTGCTTTTTATGGCTCCGAGCAAATCGTTGATTAATAAATCGTTATCCGGCTTGATTTTGTCATAATCATTTTTGTCGGCAAACTCTATTGGCACGATGCAAAAGTTAATTAAATTGGCTTTATGAATTCGCTCAATACTCTTAGCTAAAACTGCCCGAACGCCCAGATACATCGGACAAAGTGCCGCGTGCTCTCTCGATGAGCCTTGTCCGTAGCTTTCACCTGCTACGATAACACCGGCTATGCCTTTTTGCTTTAGCTCAAGGCTGCGCTCGGCGAACGTGGGTTTACCCTGCTCATTAAAACAGTTGAAAACCACCTTGGCATATTCCGGCACATTAGAGCGCAGTTTTAAAAAAGGACCAGCCGGCATAATATGGTCGGTCGTCACCTTATCGCCGCACTTGATCAGCACCCTTGCACGCAGCTTCTTCGGCAGCGACGGAGGAACCTCCGGAACAACAATAGTCGGTGCTCTTAGGACCTTTGCCTTCGCAGCCTGTTTGTCACTCAAAGGCGGCTCTATCATACTGTCGTCTATGATAAACTCATCCGGCAGGCTTATTTTCGGATATTCGATTCCAAACAGCTTTGGCAAGTCACGTGGATCGGTAATTCGGCCGGTCAGAACCGAAGCTACCGCCGTCTCCGGACTTACTAAATAGACCTGATCGCCTTTTGTGCCACTTCTGCCGGAAAAGTTCCTGTTGAATGTGCGCAGACTTATTATATTCTCAGCCGGTGAAAAGCCCATGCCGATGCACGGCCCACAGCCGGTTTCGAGAATACGGGCACCGGCTGAAATCACATCCGCCAGTGCCCCGTTTTTCGCCAGCATATTCAGTACTTCTCTACTGCCCGGTGCAATTGCAAATTCGACCATATTATTTATACGCCTGCTCTTGAGCACTTCCGCTACCATCATTAAATCAGCAAAGCTTGAATTCGTGCAGCTTCCTATCGCAACCTGCCCTGTTTTAGCGCCTGCGATTTCCTTTACCGTCTTGACTTTGTCCGGCGAAGACGGACAGGCAGCCATCGGCTCAAGCTCTGATAGGTCAATTTCGATGACACGGTCATACTTTATATCAGCATCAGCCGCTAAGGGCTGATAATCTTTTTCCCGCTTCTGAGCAGCGAGGAACCTTCTGGTCTGTTCATCACTGGGAAATATGCTTGTTGTTACGCCTAATTCCGCTCCCATATTGGTTATGGTGGCACGCTGTGGAACAGACAGTGTTGAAGCGCCTCCTCCGAAGTATTCAACCATCCAGCCCACATTTCCTTTTGTAGTCAAGATGCTGAGCAGTTTTAGAATCACATCCTTTGCCGCCACCCAATCGTTAAGTTTTCCGGTAAGTTTAACTCCTAAGACTTTCGGACAGGCCAGATAGAATGGCCCACCGGCCATTGCTGCTGCCACATCCAGGCCACCGGCACCGATACCGAGCATACCAATACCGCCGGCGGTTGGAGTATGCGAGTCGCTGCCCAATAGAGTCATGCCAGGCTTTCCGAACCGCTCCAGATGAACCTGGTGACAGATACCGTTTCCTGCACGTGAATGATAAACCCCATACTTTGCAGCAGCACTTTGCAGATATAAATGGTCGTTATGATTCTCCGGGCCAAAACCGGCCATATTATGGTCAATATAGCTCACAGAAAGGTCGGTTTTAACTCTGCCTGCTCCCATAGATTCGTAAAGCAAAAAAGCTGTTGTGCCCGTTGCATCCTGGGTCAGCGTTTGGTCGATCCTGATGCCAATCTGCTCGCCGGCAGCGAGCTTGCCGTCAACTAAATGCTCTGTAAGTATCTTATAGGTAAGTGACCATCCCAATTTTTTTCTCCTTGTAAATCGATGCCTTAATGTATCACAAACATCCCATAAAGACAAATCCGATTTCTGTATATATACGAGTGCAAATACAATACAAAACAAGCGGTAAAAACCCCCGGTAAAACCGAAAGCTAAATATGTCGTTTATTTAGCCCAGCGTTTTACGAAGGGTTATTTTATACGTTTCACACGGGATTGTTTTTAGAATGGTATAAGAGTGATAAATGATTTGAGCAACCTTTCCCTTAGGGACGGCGAAGTGATTTATTTGCGACAAGTTATGGCTACGTAGCCCCTCGGGCTCTTGGACCGATGAAATACATAGATAAAAAACTGCGAGAGCGGAAAAAGCAATTTATGATGCCTCAACTACCAACAGGCAAAGTTCTCTTAATTCTTTAAGCTTACTATCGATATCTTCCTCGGATAAATCATCAACTGCTTCAAAATAATAATTCTCAAACACTCCCGTGACGTTTGCTAACCATGTGGGATCTTCTGGTGAATAATCAAGATACATATAATCGTCATCGTAAACTGCATCCCAAAGTATGCCCTCTGCAAGAATCTCCACCTCATCAATCCATTTCTCTATATCATCGCACGTAGATGCAAGTGTGCATTGCCCTGCTGTTGTCTTTCTGGCATCGATCACCTTTGCTCTCCAGTTAGAACCAAGCGCAGGCTCATCAATTTCAACAGCTATTAAGTTGATCAAATGCTCGAATACCGATGCAATAGCACCCTCAGCTACCTCTGTTAGTTTAACGCACAGAACGTCCGTTCTCAATAAGCCGTTCCCGATGGTGGATAAAACAGAAATCTTTTGCCCGATAGTAAGCTCGTCAAAAATTTGAACACCTATGTAACAGTTATTAAATGGTCTAAGTTTTATTTCTTCCACTAAATTTAACAAGGCCTCAGCAAATAGTGTGGCTTCAGCACCTTCAAGCGCTCGCTCACCGTACGCTGTCCACCACACTGTAATCTCCTTATATCTTAAAAATTGAACATTCCGTTTTTAACCATAACTGATCCTTTCGGGCTTGTCAGCTATTAAAACTATCCCTGAAAGCGTGCTTTCTTTAGGTGCAATCATCAACTCGTGAGCACTAGTCGCCCATTTTCCCCGAATACCTAATCTTTTTTCATCCATTAACAAAGGTAGCACTGCCAATGCTATCAACGTATCGTGAAGACGGGGTCACAAGAACTGTGTCTTCTGCCTTTTCAGCAACCCTCCAGATTTCTATTATGACATTTTTTCTCTTATATAAAAATTGTGGGGATTGCGTAATTTCTGCTTGATGAATTATATTCAATATAGATTCCTCGTTATTCATCAATAAGAACTCTACATGTTCGGGAAAAGCTCATAAAAAACTGAAACAAAGAAAACCGCTGGCGTGAAAAATTAACAAGTTTGTTGTTAATTCACAAATTTCAGTATGGTTTTTTTATATTTCGAGGACGCTCGGCAAAACAAAAAGGGCCGCGGTGGAAAGTCATCGCAGCCCCTGAATTCGTCTGACTTTATTATTTATTTAAGTTAAGCTTTCCGTTTGCGCAGAAAAATCAGTCCGCCAAGCCCCAGCAGGCACACAGTAGCCGGCTCTGGAACCTGAGCTATATAGTCCTGCTTTCCGGCGTTGACAAAGGCCATAAGTTCCGCCTTCGGTCCGGTACCGTCTAATGCATGTAACCAGTTATTAGCGACGGTTGAGTCAATATACTGGGCCTTGAAACCATGTGAACCATAGGAGCCGTCATCTGTGACATCCCAGCCCAGCGGAGATGTCGGCAAGTCCTCATATATGATTTCCCATATAGCTGCGGCAAAGGCCTCAGCCTTGCTTTTTTCCTCGCTTGAATATGGTCCGCCGTCGGCCCAAGCTGAGTCATAGAATCTGCCCCACAGCTCAGAAATATAATCGGATTTATCGGTTCCTACCAGGCCACCCATAAAGCTGTTGTTGACCTCATCCAGCGCAACCACATCATATGTCAGCGTACTGCTGCTGGCCCATTGATGTAACTCGATGCAGAAGGCGCCGATCTGGCCATTCGGCCAAATATTTCCCTGGCCTGTACCGTCGGTTTTATCGAGCATATAAACACCGCCATGAACACTTTCGCCGCTGTGTCCACCGCCCCAAACTTTAACATAACCATTCGCTCCATAACCGTCATGTGCTATATCCACAGTACCAACAGGACCAGCTTTTGTTATGCATGGTAAGGCCAGAAACACTACGGCACAAAGAATCGTTGCTGTTTTAGGCATCTTCATTTTGCACCCCCCTAAAATGTACAATTTGTGTAGATTTAAATCCGGCAACTAAACTTAAACACGTCGATAGTAACCGAATTCCTCCGTGTACTTAATTGGTGGAGATTGAAATACCCCCCATTCCGATTACAACCACCCCCGGTAGCGATTATGGCATTAGTATATTGTTTTAGCCCACGAAAGTCAAGATAATTTGGACAGTGACATCAAGTATAAACAAAATTTTTTCGCCATTTCCCTTAAGGAGCGGAAAATAGAATAATTATAGGGTCTAACTTAGTTTTGGATTGATAATTTGTTCTCCTTTTCATTAAAGTTTTTACGGCGGTTAGCAACAAGCTCGCCGGAAGTGTAGAAATTTGCACAATTATCCCGCAACCTTTAGAACACTTATATTTTGTTGTTGCCCTTTTAGCTGCTGGCGGCTTTAATAATATTGGCCGTGCTAAGCGGGGTGCTAGCGGTACCCTGTACTCGCAATCCGCTACAGCGAGGCTGAATTCTTTTCCGAGGGTTGATTGAGATGGGACACTGTTGTCATAAGTGATGTTGACAGCCGGGTTCCATGCAAACGAACGGCGTGAACCTGGTCAGGCCGGGAACGGAGCAGCCATAAACGTTAGCTCGTTGTGCTGTGGAGCAACCCAGCTCGAGTTGGCTGTGGCAGCAAACCCATCAAAACCAACTCGAAGAAAAGTGCACGGCCATTTTAACAAAATATTCGGCAAAATGGTTAGACGGCACACTGTTGTCTATTTCAAGTTAAAAAAAGGAGAAGATTGTGAAAATAAGAATTAGTATTGCGATGTTGGTATTGGGCTTTTTTGTTGTGATGCCGGTTAATGCAGCAGAGAAAGGCACCACAAAAGATGTTAACGAACCTGAAATCGCCGTCCAGGCTGCTGACGAGAAAGCCGAAGTATTTAAGACGGAAATGGACAAGGTCAGCTACATAATAGGGACGCAAATAGGCGAGAATCTGAAGAAAGCCGAGATTGATGTTAATCTTGAATTGCTTATACAGGGACTCAAAGACACTCTCAAAGGCAAGGAGCCGGCGCTTAGTCAGGCCTATATGCAGAAGGTTTACTCTGATTGGCAACAGCGTATGAGGGCCAAACAGGTCGCCAGGCAGAAAAAGGAGGCTGCTGAAAACCTGGCCGCAGGCACTGCGTTTCTTGAAGCGAACAAGGCAAAGCAAGGCGTAAAGGTTCTGCCGAGCGGTCTGCAGTACAAGGTGATAACCGAAGGGACGGGCAATACTCCCACGGCGGACGATAAAGTGAAGACTCACTACCGCGGCACTTTGATTGATGGCACTGAGTTTGACAGTTCTTATAAGCGGAATGAGCCTGCCGAGTTCCGCGTTAAGGGTGTAATAAAAGGTTGGACGGAAGCTTTGCAGCTTATGAAAGAAGGCGGCAAGTGGGAGCTTTATATACCCGCTAATCTCGCTTATGGCCAGCGCGGAAGGCCCGGCATACCGCCCAATTCCACTCTTGTTTTCGAGATTGAGCTGATTGAAATCGTCAAGCCGGCTGAAGCGACTAAAGAGGTTAAGTAGAAAATATAGAAATGTAGGGTGCTTAAGCCCACCGAATCAAAACTTTATTTATAGTTTATGTAAAGCTTCAGTATCTTTGTCGAGATACGCTTCACGCTTCACTTGTGCCTAAGGTACGAGATACGAACTCATTATCAATCACAACTCATCAAAATCGACTCGAAGAAAAGTGCACGGCCATTTTAACAAAATATTCGGCAAAGAGGGTTGTTAGCTGGCACATCCGTTGTGCCGGTCGTTTGAAAAACAGCAATTAGCCGGCACCCCTGCGGTGCCGGTTTGACGGGCCGGGCAAAGTTCTTGCGGAAAAAATACCAACTTACCAGAATGAAATAATAAACGCATTTCGTTGAATTTCAGCCGATTCATAGAGATGGTGTATGAGAAGATTTTATGTCCAGCTTAGGAATTGCTTTTCTTGGAGAAGATCATATTTGAACATTGCAACAATACATTAGTGACACTTTCCACTCAGATTGTCATAGTGTTTAAGAATACGGTCAAAGGTACTTGAGCCATCAAATATTCCCTGTTGCTCCTTACGAACTCCGCTGAAAGTGGATAGAACATACTCGACATCTTCACGCCCAATTCCATAGAGCAAGAAGAATGCGGCATCAAGCTGTGCCTGCAAATCAAGACGCTCAGCAGGATTCCATTTGTGCACTAATGGCTTAAAGCCTGTGGCTTCAGCCAATGGTTTCATATCATTACTCGTACAAGTCAACTTCAGAACACGTTCACTAATCCACTTCTCTAAAGTCTTTCGCTTATCCCAGGGACAACGCTCAAAGTAGAAGTCTGGCGTGAAGATAGGAAGTTGTTCAACAATAAAGAAATTTAAATGTACACCTCCAACTTTGTGACGCGCAACAAAATCCATAGCGAAGCTATTAAGATTTGCCAAAATACAGCTTTGGGCTCTTAATGATACATTGTCTCCTGTTAAAATCAGTGGGGAAGAATTAAGCACAGCCACGTGCGGAATAAATGCCGCTATCATCGTCCGAACATTTGTTGGGCTAGTGACATCCTTGAAGGCAATGTATGCGGGTTGAATTCTATTTTCCAAGCATTTATTCACTTTTTCTTCATAAACCCACCACCTGGATTCTGTTGCAAATTCAGGGTTCTGGTGTTCAACAAGGGTTGTAGCAGTCGTTTGACCTTGACGCATCCAGTTAGCGTCCTTGACTAATACACTTGCAGCACGATGGTCATACATCTGTATCATCTTTGCTTCGTAGAGAGGCAGAAAAATCTTTTTCCCCTTTTTCCAAATAGAACCCTGCCGTTTGAATTTGGCAGCCTTTAGTTGTTCGGCCACGCTGAAGATTTCGGCATCGTTGGTTTGGTCGAACATTCTGAGGAATTTGATGTCCCAGGGGTTTCCACCTTCTTTGCGTCTCCTGTCTCGTAATACAGGTATGCGTTGATAAATAGCTTTTGTCAACTCAGCATCGTGGTTCGAGCGAAAGACTGGACATGTTTCTGTGTTTGGATTCAGAAGTTTAAAGTCTTTGCTGTATAGTGAAATATGACGATTTTGGTCTTTTAGTTCTTCCATCCTGTGAGCGAAGAAAACGAAATCAGCCTCTGTAGTTTTTCTTTCCGATCCACCAAAAAGAAGAACGCAAAATTTGTACGAGCGATGGACATCAGGAAAGAATGGTGCTTTGTTTTCGAAATCATATAAACCAATTAAAGATTTGTTGTTTGTCAATTCAGCAAAAAATTCTTTGTTTGTTTTATCCGTAGCGATACCTGTAGGCACCAAGAGACCTACTCTGCCTGAGAGGGTGACAATATTCCAGGCAAGTTCTGCAAAGACTGCATAAGTGTTTATGTCACCTTTGCCGGTTAGAGGAAAGCGTGTACAATTGCGAACGTAGT
This sequence comes from uncultured Pirellulales bacterium, assembly GCA_964631175.1. Classification (GTDB taxonomy): domain Bacteria; phylum Planctomycetota; class Phycisphaerae; order Sedimentisphaerales; family Anaerobacaceae; genus CAZVWH01. The sequence goes on from CAZVWH010000015.1 coordinate 16,101, forward strand.
CGAGCGTTATTTCGGCTGAGTCCTTGGCCTGAGCATATCGCTGGTGTAGTTCAGGGTTAGTCTTCTTGAGTTTAGCGATAAGCTTTCGTCTCGTTGCGGCATCAACGGCTGTTGCAATGGTGGTCATAATAGAATCGAAGAATTCTCTTTCTTGAAGTTTTATTCGTTCCCAGGGTGGGTTGCCTATGACACAATCGAATCCTGGATTGTCGCGCGTGAAGACTTCGGGAAATATTTTTTCCCACTGCATAGCATGTGGGTCAACAGTATGGTCGGTGACAAGGCTGTTGCCGCATATTATATTCTTCGATAAATCAGCAAGGGATTTGCCTTTCTGTGCGGAGCGAAGCCACAATGCTAATTGCGTGATTTCAACTGCTTCAGGCGATAGGTCAACGCCGAAAAGATTATCGTTCAGAATAAAACCGGAGACTTTTTCTCTTAGCTTTTCAGCCTGGGTAGAATTGTGAAATTCAAGGATATCAATTAAGTCTTGATATTTTTCTTCGAGTATTTCATAGACTTTGATGAGAAATGCACCGCTGCCACAGGCTGGGTCAACGATTTTTATCTGACGCAGAGCATCAATGGATTCAAGGGCAAAACGCACAACCTTTCCATCGCTTTTGGTGGTGTCAATATCGTTTCGGTCTATGTTGTATTGTGCTGCAATAGTATCAATTTTTTCATCGGCTATTTTGGCCACAGTGTTGTTTGTGATGAATTCCGTGAACTCGGGTGGTGTGTAATAGATTCCGCCTTTTTTACGTTCGGCTGATTTTTTCATCTTGGGAGATATTACCTCTATAGCTTTTGATTCAAACAAGCCGCCGAGGCGGATTTTTTCTATGTCGTTGATAGACTTTTCAAAGAGGTGTCCAAGCACATCAACGTTGACTTCATAGCGGAAATCATAATCTCCTATGCTTTTAAAAAAGTTGGTCCAATCATCATCGAGGTCGAGCCCGTCAACTTCATCATCTTTTCGGAACAATCCGCCATCATACGGTGAAATGCCTCGCTGCTCGTTTCCTTCATCGATACTGCGAAAAAGGTCGATGAAATTTCGCCACTTGGGATTTGTGACACGATGGAAAGGAGCAACCTGGCTCCATGCTTTATATAGTGATTTATCCGGCAGCAACTCACGGTCTTCACAGAAAGCTATGAAGACTATTCGGTCTATGAGCTTCTGGGCGATTTTGATGGCATTATCCAAAGGCTTATTATGAAGCTCGCTGGTTAAGTGATGGATAAGACGGAGCCTGTTTTGGTGGTAATCTTCATAGAGTTCATCTCCTACCTCCCGCTGGCGTTTATTGCTGCGTTCCAAAAGCATGTCTGCTCGCGGAACTTGGCCAAGTGTCGTGGGAAGAAGACCTCCTCGCTCAAAAAGATAATAGAATTGCAGGAAATTGCCTTTTTTACAAAGGTCTTGAAGCGTAAACAACTCGTAAGCTCTTGGTGTTTGATTTCGATGATAGAGACGAAAGCTCACAAAGTTGCATACGATGCCCCAAGGACATTCAGTTAAAAAGTTAAGATAATCCCAGCATTGCTGGACGGGTGTGCGGCCGTTGAACCTGTCTCGGTCCACATTAACGGTGGGACCTTTAAGTTCGATTATAGCACGTGGAGGACGATTTTTACACGATTCGAACATTCCAATAGCAGCATCTGCTTCGCCACCGTTAACGTAAAACTTAGGTTTCAAGTTCCATTCTTGCTTGCCCTCGGAAAACAACGTATATCCCAGAGCTTCGCCGAAAATCTGGGTCAGAAACTCTCCTTCGAGCGTTGTCTCTTTTTCTTTTTCAAGTTTGCCGCTTGTTTCTAGTTCAGCCCATCTGAGAATTATCTCGTATGCGTTGTCCTGTGCTGCACTTCTCAGGCGGTTATCCTGTGATTCTTCCTTTAAGTGGTTAGGTATGAACAACGGTCGCTTGCGCCGATTATCTCCATAGCGAGCCGTGTTTGTCTCTGGAAATAATTCTCCTTGTTTAGCAGCCATAGTGCTTCATCAGTAAACTAAATAATAGTAGTAATCGTTATAAGTAAATTCACGTTTTTATTCTACATGCAATTTAAGAACAGGCAACTAAAAAAGAGAAAGCTACGGGTGCACCTTAAAGAACAGAAAGAAAAACAGAAATTCTATATGAAAGGCAGGAAAGAAGAAGGGGGCTTCTTATGATGTAACTGATGCTTGCACGTCATCGGCGGAATCCTACCATAAAACCTTCCTGAATTGGTTCGAAGGATGGCATGGCTAAATATTTGGAATAAAAATAGATTGCCACGTCGGCCAGGAGACGGCCTCCTCGCAATGACGTCGGTGGATGGAGGGCAGAAGACAGAGGACAGATACCGGAGAACAGATTGACTGTCTTGAGAATCAAGCAATTATCTTATTCCAACGATCCTTTTAATAACTCTTTAGAACTCAATAGTGCTGCCAAGCCATGTAGTCTTAAGACTACATGAATATTATCTAAGTCGGTGCTATTTCATCACATCCTATGTTCTCGCCGTGCTGCGCACGTCGCAGCAGGTCTTTGTAATTTCCCTCTTATTCAACCCGTGAGATAAAACTCTTACGGGTTTAGCTGGTAATACGGTTATTTATCTCACGGGTTTATTCCTTTCTTTCACCTTTATTCTATTTTAACTATCAATCTCATAATAGTCACGTACGTAAAGCGCGTACGTAAAGCGCGTACGTAAAGCGCGTACGTAAAGCGCGTACGTAAAGCTCATACGTAAAGCGCGTACGCGCTTTACGTATATGGTTTTGAGCATCAAGTATCAAGAGTCCGCCGTCAGGCGTCCTGTGGAGAGCAACAAGAAAAAATTTCACTTGAAAATTAACACTTAATATTGTATAATGTGACACCAAATTTAGTATTTAGTATTTAGCATTTAGTATAGCATGTCACGGTTAGCGGATATTAAAAACAGATGACGGAAGACGGCTTGTCCTTCGTAGCACGCCTGCCCAGCCCGTTCTCCGTAGTCCCTAAGGGACGAAGGGTGAAAGTGTACGGCGGGCAGGCTTTAGCGAAGATGGAAGGACAGAAGTTTATCCACCTCTGGCGGAACATAAAATAGCAAAATCTTCACCCAAATGGCGTAATGGGCTTGGCCATCCCTGTCGGGAGCCATCCCCTAAGATTATGTGGGAATATGAAAATGGTGCGAGGTTTCGCACCCTACGTTTTATAATGCCGTAAGGCATGGCCAAGTCCATTGTCGAGAATCCTCTACAAACCTGCTGCGACGAGCGCCTGTCGCGACGAGTCGCAGACACAGCGGGCAGCACGGCGAGTCGGCCCTATTTTTATGCAAAACAAAGCCAATTTGCTTAAGGACAAAATTAATGAAAAGTTCTTTGACACAAAGGATTAGGAAAATATACGACTTCGCAGACCTGCTGGAAAACAAACCCAAACAAAGCCAATCTCGAATGCGTGGAATTAGCCTTGCTTTTTTCAACTGTATTTGGTAAGCTGCTGAAACTTAGAGTTTTACCCGCCGGAGGCGGGCTTGGAACTGCAGCGAGTCGAAAATTCTTGAATTCCTGAATAAAGGAGATTCTATGAAAGTCCTATTTATCTGTTTATTGACGTTTTTGCTTATCTCCATGGCCTCTGCAGCGGCTCAACAGAGCGACTCGAATGAACCTGTTGAAGGCTCGCTGAAGTCCGAAACACTGGACATATACGTTATCGACACCTGCGGAGGTAAGGCGATAATCCTGCTGACGCCCGCCGGCGAGGCAATGCTAATCGACGCCGGCTATCCAAGAGAAGACGACCGAGACACTAACCGGATCGTCGAGACGGCTCAGGCTCTCGGAATCAAACAATTCGATTACATCGTGGCTACCCACTACGACGCCGACCATGCCGGCAACATCCCACAAGTGGACGCGAAAATACCCGGGCGGGTCTTCGTGGACCATGGCGAGGTTCTGCCCACGGCAAACGAAAGGGATAAAAAGAAATATTACGAGCCATACCTCGAAGTGATTGGCGAGCGAAAACGCATGTCGGTCAAACCCGGCGACGTGATTCCAATGAAAGACTTGAAGATTACGGTCGTTACTTCAGGCGGTGACGTGCTCTCCGAACCTCTGCTGCAAGCCGGTCAACCCAATGAATTTTGCGACGCAGCCGCCAAGCCGGACTATAAAGATGAATATGACAATGCTGGGTCTGTGGGATTGCTGTTTGAGTTCGGCGGATTTCGTATGCTCGATCTGGCCGACCTGCTAAACACAATTGAGTATAAGCTCATGTGTCCAAATAATCCGATCGGAACGGTGGACCTGTTCATGGTGAGCCATCACGGCTTTAAGGTATCAAACTCTAAATTTTTAGTTCATGCTCTGCGACCGAAAGCAGCCATAATGAACAATGGAGCACGCAAGGGCGGCGAGCCGGAGGTGCTGGACATCCTCAAAAGCTCACCCGGCCTGCAGGACATCTGGCAGTTGCATTACTCCATCCCAGGCAAGGACAAAAACGCACCCGAGGACTTCATCGCCAATTTGGAGGAAAAGTGCGAAGGCAAACTAATAAAGGTGTCTGCGCAGCGTGATGGCACCTTTACTGTGACGAATACCAGAAATAATTTCTCAAAAACATACAAACCGAAGATACATTACGAGCCGATTGAGTTGGATTTTGATATTCCCGTTTCGGTGGGCAAGAGCGAACCTAACGACTGAGAAATCCGATTATGCGCGGCCCAAGAATAAGCACGGCAATCACAACAGAGCCTATAGCTGAAATTAGCACCGCACCAGCCGCGACGTCTTTTGCTCTTCCAACTACCGGATGAAATTCATCGGATGCCACGTCAGCTAAAAATTCCAATGCCGTGTTCAACGCTTCTGCCATCCAAACGGACATGATTGCTATGACTAACCAGCACCATTCTGCCTTTGTAGTGTGCAATACGGCCCCAAAAATAAGGACGAGAACAGACGCCGTGGCGTGGATCCAGGCGTTGTGCTGCGATTTAAGCATTAAACCAACGCCATAGAATGCGTTTCTAAAGCTTCGTATTCGGCCTGTAAACGAGAATTTTTGATCCATATTCTTCCAACCACCGGATGTTTAAGACATATTTCGGCTCTTTTGCTTTCTTTTAAGGCGATAGAATAACTCATCCGCTAAATATTATATCGGAATAAATTGTGTCCGGATTTAACGAAAAACCCTGTGGCAAGCCACAGAGAATTATCAAGTTAAAGATTTGCAGGAAAAAAGGATTTTAATGACTCAATGCTCTGTTGAAAAGTCCATTTGTCATTTCGACCGAAGTGAGCGTAGCGAACGGAGTGGAGAAATCTGCTAAAGCAAATATCACTTCAATTTCTTCTCTAACCCTCTGCAACTTGGTATGCTACCCCTGCCGTAGATCCTTCAACAACGCTCAGGACAGGGGCGGGGGCTAAAAGGACAGGTGCGAGAATGTATTTGATTGACCGTCGTGCGGTGGTTAAAAGCCCCACGCAAACATGTCCCCTGCGAGGGGCATCAACTATCAAGTTTTGTCTTTTTTTTGCCGGTCCGTTCGGCGACGACGTTTGCCATTGTAGTCCAGAGATACAATCAGCAACGGCTCAATAACCATCCATGAATCGTCCGGCTCAACTACGATGATCCGGCGTTTACCGACAGCCACCATCTCCGGGTGCGGTACATCAAGCGACCGACCATCTGCAAGACAAATACTGAAAGACTCGAACGGCCGACGTAGTAGAGCTTCACGAATACCTTGTATATCCATTCTTTATTCCTATACTTTTAAATGTTTTGGTGTAGAGCAAATGCTAAAAACCCCGCCTATGCGTACATTATGATAACCGTTGTTTGGAAAAGCAAGAGAAAAATGAAGATTGGTGATCTGTGAATGGTAACTGGTAATTGTTAATAGAAAATCAAGTATCAAAATGCTTTGTAGAAAACACAGTATTTGTCATTTCGAGCGAGCCGAAGGCGAGTCGAGAAATCTACTTTTTGTGCAGATTTCTCCGCTTCGCCCCCGTGCTTTCTGCTTGCCCCTGCGTCTTACGACGCAAGGCGGGGCAGCGGGCGAAAGCAGAAATGGACGCTTCGGTCGAAATGACTTATAATCAACTACACATAGCATAGTCAATAATAAATTAACTAACCAGCACCTTCTCAAACTCCGCTACCTTTGGTGGTTTTTTGCCTTTGCCGGGAGTGATTTTATGGCCTTCTTTTCTCAATAGCTTAGCATGTGACTCGACGCCGCCGGCGAATTTGGGGTTTAGGCTGCCATCGTCCTTGATTACCCGCCAATAAGGTGTTATCCGCTCCCTCGACTGCGCTCGGGACATGTTTTTGCCGTTTAGCCGATCTTCCTCCGCTGCCTCGGATATTATCCGCAAGAATATACCAAGTGTCATCGGGCAAGTTGAGTCGGCATCCAACTTTTTCGTGTCATTTTCAGATGTCCTATTTTTAGTTATACAGAGTATGGCTCTCGTCTGAGCGGCTCGTCTCTGCGAATTGCTTCACCGAAGAGGGAGTGTGCCGTAGCCCGATGCGTCATCGCCGGGATGGCTTACGCCATTACCAGCTTCCGCCGGCACCACCTCCGCCGAATCCGCCGCCCATACCTCCGCCGAATCCGCCGAACCCGCCGCCGAAGCTGCCTCCACCGAACGAGCCGCTCCTTCCATAGCCGCCGTGCCCGCCAAAGCCACCTAACATAAACGGCAGGAAAAACCACCAGCCCATCCCCCTGCCGAGACCACCAAAAATAATCAAAAGGAAAAATATAAGAGGTAAAAAACTGCAACAAGGAAGACCTACTGTCCTGCGTCTCTGCTGAACCGGTACAGTCTTAATTTTTGGCATGCCCGTTAAAGCTACACCGGCCTGCTCAGCGATCCTCTGGACAATCTGTAAATTGGCCTGGTAAATTCCCCCGCCGTAGTCCCCTCTTTTCAGATACGGCACGAGGACGTCTCTGCCGACTCTGCCGCAGTACTGGTCAGTGACAAAACCTTCCAATCCGTAGCCGACCTCGAAGCGATACTTCCTGTCGCTCTTTGCCAGGACGAATAACATACCGTTGTCTTTGTCCTTTTGGCCGAGCTTCCATTTCTCCGCTAATCCGATTGCAAAATCTTCAATCGGCACCCCGCCGGTAGTTTCCACCGTCAGAACGATATATTGCGCGCCGGTCTTTTGCTCCAGCTCCTGCAGGACGCCGTTTAGAGACTGCTCATCGGAGCTGTTTATCACATTGGCATAATCCTCGACATAATGACGAGGAATGGGCAATTCGGTCTGAGATGAATCTGCCGTACCAACGAAACAGATAAGTAGCAGTACTGCTGTTAGGTTAAAGAAAGTCCGTCGCATTTTAACTAAATTTCGTATATATTATTATACATACTGTGTTCCAAGTGGGGCATATGCCTCCCGGTAACCTAATACTTAATATTACGCGAAACCTTATACGATTTTAGCATAAGATGCAAGCGGTTGTAGGTGAATCATTTGAGTCCATATTTCTTTTTGAAGTAATCATAAGCTTCATTGATCTTTTTCATTTCTTGCTCGGCAATTTCTTTTAACTTGGGTCCAAGTTGGTGGACTTTATCTGGATGATATTGAACTGCAAGTTCTCTATAGCGGTGCTTAACTTGCTCGGGGTCTATACGACCATTAAGGCCAAGTATCGATCCATAGTATCTTTCATCCTTGAATAGTTCCCGCTTGCCGGACTCTTCTGACCGAGTTCTCTCGTTCTCCTCTCGATGATTTTGCTCTTTCTCAGCTCGATAGCGATCATCCTCGCGATGTGCTTCTTCGCGACGCCGAAATTCTTCTTCCGACCGACGCTCCTTCTCCTGTTGTTGCCTTTTCTCTTCTTCAGTTTTGCGCTTGGTATCTTGAAATTTTTCTTCGGCCTCTCCTTTTGCTTTCTGAGTTTTATATGTTGTTGTCCTTTTGTGCAGGATCGAGTATGATACCACACCGAATAGAATCAAAGCACAAGAACATAGAAAAAGTACACCGCCCTGTTTATATTGATTTTCTTTTTTTTGAGGAGATAATTTATGTAGTGCTGTAAGTGTAATACCCGAAGCATCAGCGATTTTCTGTACGACCTGTAAATTGGCCTGGTAAATTCCCCCGCCGTAGTCCCCTCTTTTCAGATACGGCACGAGGACGTCTCTGCCGACTCTGCCGCAGTACTGGTCAGTGACAAAACCTTCCAATCCGTAGCCGACCTCGAAGCGATACTTCCTGTCGCTCTTTGCCAGGACGAATAACATACCGTTGTCTTTGTCCTTTTGGCCGAGCTTCCATTTCTCCGCTAATCCGATTGCAAAATCTTCAATCGGCACCCCGCCGGTAGTTTCCACCGTCAGAACGATATATTGCGCGCCGGTCTTTTGCTCCAGCTCCTGCAGGACGCCGTTTAGAGACTGCTCATCGGAGCTGTTTATCACATTGGCATAATCCTCGACATAATGGCGAGGCATCGGCAGAGCTGCTTGGCCCAATGCCACCTCGCCAACAAAACAGAAAAATAACAATGCTGCTGTAAGAGAAAAAAGGATTCGTCGCATATCAAATCTCAAGCTCATCTACAATATCAGCTAATCTCTCAACGATGGTATAGACCGACTCGAAGGCACTTTTCATTTTAGCCTCGTCTAAGCGAATCTTTTCGTATTGCCATTTTGCTACAGTTACCAGAGGGTCTATGCCGATCCCGCTCCGGCTCGCTTCGCCGTGACGAGTAGAAAACTCGGCGCCTGCTTTTTTGAATGTTGGTTCAGCCTCATGTTGTCGGTCAATATCTTTCAGCCACAGCATCGCCCTTAGAAGCGGCGTCAAGCCCTTTACGGTGGATATTAGGATGTCACGGACGAGCTTGCGGTTGGCTGCTGCGGCAATATAGCCTTGTCTTAGTCTAATGAGCATCGCTTTAAGCTCCCGCTCACACTGAAGGCGGACATCTTTCTTTACCAAACTGAGCGATGCGAAAGGGTCATTGCCCAAAATCGTTTGGTGAGTCAACTGAAAGTCCAGAAACTCCACGCCGAAGACGTCGAGCGAGCGCTCGATATAAGCCGGCGTCATTAGAAGCGGCGCCGAGATTTTTTTCTTGTTCATGGTCTTAGCCATGCCTGCAATGGCGTCGAGCGAATTTACCGTCAGTTTGCCGAGCACGAGAACGGTGTTTATGTCACTTCGGCCGCTCTTATAGTCTTGTGTTAAACTGCTGCCGACCACCGTGACGCTCTGTAGATTGTCGCCCAGACCGGCATTGAGTTTCTCAGTAAACAGCGTCAGAGCTTCCCTAATCTGTTCAGGGACAGCGTCTAATTTAAGGCTATTTTCTTTTTCAGCCATTTATCGAACCCCTCAAGTTTTGACTAGATTTAAATCCTTATCGTCAAGATGCCTCCCGAAAGGGATCCCTTACGGGATTGTGGCATTACTTTACTCTATTTAAAAGACCGCCGCAACCCGTAATTAAATCAAAAGAAAATGTGAAAATTGTGTGTAACCGGATATTGTGGCAAATCCTTGTCATTGCGAGCACGTACTCGGAGGGTGGCAGCCTCAATCCTGCTTTAGACGGATTAGGGATGGCTTTCCCACAGGTTAATCACCTACAACTCAACAATCGTAAACTTATGGCCAGCGAAGCCGAACCATCGCAAACCTGTGGTGAGCAGACCTGAACCTTGAAAATCGAAATTGATCTGTAGAAAACAATGTCTCTTGTCATTTCCACCGAGAGGTGTCCTGTGGAGAGCGAACCGAAGGTGAGTCGAGAAATCTGCTATTAGTAGATTTCTCCGCTTCGTCCCGATGAATCGGGACTCCGGTCGAAATGACAGTAAGTCTTTTCTATAAAGCAATCATAAATCGCAAACTTGTGGTGAGCGGACCTGTCTTGAGCGTAGTCGAAAGAGCCGAACCATCGTCAATTGAAAACCTGTGGTGAGCGTAGTCGAACCATCGAAAATTGATCAGCATTTCCTTCCTAAAATAACCGCACCAAAGCCGAGAGGCAAGAGTAGGGACAGTTTAATTGTCTTTTTTTTTCTTGTTTTTGAATGTAATAATTAAGCCGCCTGCTATAAGAACCTGTATGAAAACCCACCTATAAAATCCACCAGAACCATCAAGTATCGTAAGTATTGCAGGCAACACAATAGTTACTATTCCCAACCACATACAAATAACCTGTTTTCTGTTCATAAGCCATATCTCCGCATTTGGTTAAACTCTTTTTCTTAATACCACCGCACCCAAGCATTTGTAGGGTATGCAGATTTCTGCATAACTATCCCTATACATTTTTCAGAGTATGCTACCTTACCAATTCGGTCGATCACGATTCCTCGTGTCACGTATTTCGTTTCTATCCTTCATTATCTCTTTGTTGAACGCGTAGGTGCACTTCCAATGCAGCTAAAAAATATAGAGGCCAGGTTAGAAATCCAATCAGGTTTAGTATTAAGATATATACAGGAAGAACCGCGAGTATCGCTAGCACCAAATTAAGCGTCCATATATGGTAGACAATTTCTCCTGTTGTGACTACTATAGTAATGTGACGAACGGCATCAAGTAAGGGAAAGGTACCTAATCTTAATTGAAATTTTCGCACATGCTTTTCATCTTTTAAGATCAAATTTACAGAATCCAGCGTATCCTTGGCGGAACTGTATAACCACAAAACTACAGTGTTAAGCTGTAAAAAAGGTTCAGATTGTGTCTTTATGTCCCATCCTAAGCGCAGCGCGAGTGTGGAAGTAAGGTTGTCGAGGCAACTCTGTGATAGATGCCCACAGAAACGGTTACACAGATGAGTAGCATATTCTCGGTCAAGACCAGTTTCAACCAATTTGTTTGCATATCGATCGCATACGTTCTTGATTGCATTGCCCCATGCTTGCTGCTTTCCGTCAATCGTGTACAATCGCGAAGACGATATTGTTTGATTGTATTCACGCATATTATACCAAATCTCTAAACATTCATTCTCTCCAAGGTAATTCTTGGTGAACATAATCTCAGATTTCAAATAAGGAAGAGATTTGTCATGGGACATGTCTCTTTCCGAAAGACTATCTTTCAATGCCAGGCCGAAAAGTTCCATCCATAGCGAACTCATCTCCCGCTGAAATAGGCCAGGTTCGACGTTCGCCAATAAAGGGTCAGACTTCGTCACAAATTCAAGGGTTTTTTCCCAGAGACCTGAGCCTTCCTTACTATCAAGACCACTTTTGTAGAAGATCACTGAATTGTAGAATTCCTGACATGCTTGTTCTACGCTAATCTTCCGCTTGATTTTGAAGACACCCTTTATTGACTCAGACAGTGAGTACTGTGTGTCAAGAATGATGTCTTTCATTGGTGTTGCTTTCATTATTCAATATCCCGAATCGTTCATTATTTGCTAATTAGGTCAAAAAGCTCGTCTGTTAATTCCTCGTCAAAGCTTTTCAATATACTTCTGCGTATCAAATTGTGCTCCTCAAGTGCTTGGATTTATTGATCCTCCTAACAAATATTCTCGTTTTATTGCATATCGTCCTAAAACAGGCCTAAATAGAGCAATAAGCTGATTATTTAGGGCAAATTAATAGCCGATAAAAAGATGAAAAGTATTTTTATTGGTCTATGAACATGTAATGTTGTGAATTTATTAAAATGCACATGGCTTAGAAGAAGCGACCGTAGAAAAATACAAAAAAACAAATGAAAAACAACGCGCAAAAAGAAGAAATATCAAGTCGTATTCAAGTATTATGTTCGGATTTGAGAGACTTCCGTGCTGATTTTATCCGGGGTGCCATTGTATTTAGGGCTTGTTGTCGAGCAAAAAACATACCTGATAAGTTCAAACCTAAAGATAAAGACCTGCCGGATAATATAGAATGCAGACTGCGTATTTCCTTTCGTACCAATCAACACAAATTCCATTTATGGAATGACCGGGAACCCCCCTATAACTGGCTGATTAACAATACCGGCCTGGCGGATTACACAGATATGTTGGGTGATATTTGGCCGGAGGGTGGTTATAGTTGGTTAGTTGAAAAACTGGAACACATTGAGCTTCTTAATAAAAAAGCAGGCAGCATTTGTGAATTATCAAAACCACTATTAAAAATAAAGAAATATCGCAGATATGCGGCTAAAGTAAGAGCAATTGTCCGGTGTAACGGTGGTCGATGGACTGATAGATCGAATGTCGATTGGTCTTATCCTGAGGAGATCGAAAAGATAGTTAAGGAACTTGAAAATGCTGTTGCTCAAAGGCTAGCAGAAACAGAGCAAAAAGCTACCCTTGACAAACCGGAAAAGGAAAAATGGTTCTTGAGATTATACCGAATAACCGTTACGAGTTTTTGGTATGCGTTTTGGGATAAAGTTCTGCGTAAGTGAAAAGTGTTTTGTTATTCGTTGATAAAAAAGGTTGAGATTGCTTCGCTGCGCTCGCAATGACACAGCGTCATCTTTCATAATGGAACGGCCTCACGCAGCACATGCTCGTGGATATAAGGATTGAGCGCTTTTTCTGTCACGACTTCCACAGGTCGGCCTTTCGGCCTGGCAATGACGAATGGTGAACCTGCCGTGAAACGGCAGAATAAATAAGAACAAGAACCCTGCCCACAGGTGGCAAAAAATAAGGACCCTGCCATGAATGGCAGGGCTAAACATTTCGGCGCCATGACCCCCTCCAAATTACGGCAACGGACGGTTTCGTATAGGGTCGTTCCGACCGGAGTCCCCATTTCTGCTTTCGCCCGCTGCCCCGCCTTGCGTCGTAAGACGCAGGGGCAAGCAGAAAGCACGGGGGCGAAGCGGAGGAATCTGTTCAAAATAGATTCCTCGGCTTCGCTCGGAATGACGTGGTAGTGAACTCCTGCCATTCGACAAACTCATGCCAGGCCTTGCAAGTGAATGACAATTGTGAACCTTCCGTGTCCACAGTCCACAGGATGCCTCACGGCAGACGCCTTATGGTGAAACGGCAGGCTAAATAAGAACTCTGTCATATCACTCCGCCAGAAAGATAACCCTGCCATAAAAATGGCAGGGCTAAACATTTTAGAGCAATGACAAAGGACCATATTAAAGCAACGAACGGTTTCGTACAGGGTCATTCCGACCGGAGTCCCCATTTCTGCTTTCGCCCGCTGCCCCGCCTTGCGTCGTAAGACGCAGGGGCAAGCAGAAAGCACGGGGACGAAGTGGAGAAATCTGTTCAAAAAGGATTGGTGGGGCAAGCCCCACCCTACCCAATGGATTCCTTCCTGCGCGGGGAGGTGACAAAAGGCGACCAGCCATTATCGATTGAGATAATAGGTAATACGATGGTGTCAACCTCACCTACAAACTCGACATGCACCCCCGAAAATATGCCAAATTGACAGCTATTTTCACAAAAAAATCGCAGCCGAAAAACGATTAAGTGCCGATTTTGACCGGTTTTAGCCATTCCGGCCTCTGGCATGAGTTTTGCTCATATTCACAATAGAGATTAAACAATGTGTGATGAACAGAAAAAGTGATTTCAAGACAATGTAATGGTTCCCAGCCGCAAAAAATGGCGGCTGGGGTCCCAAAGGAGGTGTTACTATGGCACTGGTACCTATTCACAAAAGACCAAGAAACGAGCTGGCACGGCTTCACGGTGAGATGGACGATTTATTTGACAGCTTTTTCAAAGGACTCGGCAGGCCCCTGACAGGCTATAAAGCCTGGCCGACGATTGACGTAGCCGACAAGGATGACGCAGTCGTGGTAAGGGCGGAAGTGCCCGGCTGCAAGGCTGAAGACATCGACATCTCCGTGTATGGCAACACTCTAACTATCAGCGGCGAAAAGAAAGAGTCCAAAGAGGAGAAGGAAAAAGGCTATTACCATGTAGAAAGCAGCTATGGAAGCTTCAGACGCGAAATAGCTCTGCCAACGGATGTAGATGAAGACAAAATTGATGCCGTCTGCAAGGATGGTGTGTTGTCCATAACACTGCCGAAAGCCGAGAAGACCAAGGCCGTCAAGGTCAAAGTCAAAGGATAAAAGCCAACCTATGCGCAGCAAAAATCAACCGGCCTTGGCTGGTTGCTAAATGACCGAAAAGGTTCCCGCATTGTGATAAACTTTTTGCGGGAACCTTTTTTTATAGTTGAAATCAGTAATAAATTGCTGTACATATTTACCCCGTTAGAGAAAGAACTAAGTTTTCTAACGGAGTTTACCTGGGGATGGGTGTGTATCACATTTTTCAGGATTGATATTGAGTAAAACTGTGGCTTCAATGCCAGCAGAGCTAACCTGGTCAGTTCTTGAGAGTGAGTAACTATACTTTTATTTGGGGTTTTTATCGGCTCGTCCCATAAAAAATAAAGTTTTTCAGATTCCTTAGCCGAATACTAATAGTGGGCATCTAGTAATTTATATCGAGTATATAAAAATCCACTGAAAAGATGGTTTTTTTCGGACGATCTCTTAAAATAACACATTTTCCGAAAGCCTGTGAAGCGATGTTTCTAAACGTGGAGAAGAGCTATGAGGACGATAGCGGTCGTAAATCAAAAGGGAGGCTGTGGAAAGACAACGGTATCAATAAACCTGGCAAGTGCTTTAGCTGAAGTTGGCAAAAAAGTTCTGCTGGCAGATATGGACCCCCAGTCGCACTGTGCTGTAGGTCTTGCCGTTCCAGAAGAGCAGGTTGAGCAGAGCATCTATGATGTGCTGATAAGCAAAAGCAGAAATGAGCCGTTAAGGCTGACGGAAATACTGTGGCAGATAAGCGACAGGCTGGAGCTGGCGCCGGCCAGCATCGACCTGTCCGCATTCGAGCAGCAAATGGCTAATATAGCCGATCGTGAATGCTGTCTGAAAAACGTTTTAGACGACGTGAACAGTGATTATGATTATACAATTGTCGATTGTCCACCGGCGGTGAGCCTATTAACCTTCAATGCTCTAAGAGCAGCGACCACCGTTATAGTCCCCGTTGAGACCGGTTATTTTGCGCTGCACGGACTCAGCAAACAGCTCGAAACCCTGAACATTCTCTGCAAACGATGCAGCCAGCAGGTACAAGTCAGGGTCTTGGCCAGTATGTATGACATAAGGACAAAGATGGCCAGGGAGATATTATCCGAGCTGCGAGCCCACTTCGGCGACAGGATGTTCAGAACAGTCGTCAATTTCAATACCAAAATCAAGGAGGCGTCGAGTTTCGGACAACCTATCAACGAATATGATTCTGCCAGCAAAGGCCAGAGAGATTTCCGCTCGTTGGCTGAGGAGGTTATCGGCTCGGCTGCGAGAGAGCAACACCGCCAAATCGTCAACTCCTTGGCCGACCAGCTCGAATCTATCAGCGTTACAGCTTCAGAACTGCTGAAGCAAACCAAGCCTGAGACGCAACCAAAGCAAGCCGCTCAGAGGCAGGCTCCACCGTCTGCGCAAGTACAAAATGTCGAGTATCCTTCAAAAATCGAGGATAAAATCCCCGAAAAGCCAACACCGGCAAACATAAATGCCAAGCTTTCCGACTACTATGGCGTCAATCAGATTGACGATGCCATCGTATTTATCACGCTGTATCCACGTGCAAGCACTGTGCAGATTGCCGGCGACTTTAACAATTGGCAGCCGACTAAGAATCCTATGAAAAGAGTCGGTGATAGCGGCGTCTGGCAAACAGAATTGAAGCTGCCCCAGGGCAAATACCGCTATCGTCTCGTAGTTGACGGCCAGTGGCAGCAGGACCCATACAACGAGCTGACGGAAGTGAATCCATTCGGGGAATATAACTCCATTGTTGAAGTAAAATAAGTGCAATATCAATCATGTCCGTTGTGCCAAATAGATGGCTAAACGAGGCGTAATAGTAGCTGCAAGAATCCAACAGCCTATTACATTCTACTGTACAAATAAACATGGGGGATAACCGCTATATGTACATATAAAACCTTCAAATCATCAGTAGAATGAGTGCTCAAAGCACACTATCGTCGAGATGCCTGACGGCACAAAGTATTGTGTCGCAATTTCCGAAAGTCCGCAGGACGCCTTACGGCGGGACACTTCGTGCCATACTGCGTATTGCAATCGTTATACTTCAATGGGTGTGCTGTACCTCTGTCTTTGCCGGCCCGGTCTATACTTATGGCGGAGAATTCAACCTGCGAATCCCTGCTGACCCAAACAGCAGCAAGGGATTAATGTACGATGCAATTGTAAATATCCCTGATCATTTTACTATTTACGACCTTGATGTGGGCATCGGTTTGACCCATAGCAACGTATTCGACTTAAAAATTTTTTTAGAGAGCCCTTCCGGGACAAAGGTTTGCCTGAATATGTATGACGTTGGTGAGTATTTTGCGGGTGAAGATTACATCGATACCATATTCGACGATGAAGCCGACATTCCCATCGAGATGGCCGAGCCGCAATTTACGGGTAATTTCAAGCCGAAGGAGCCGCTGGCAGCTTTTGACGGCGAGGATACATACGGCCTTTGGCGGCTACAGATATATGATGCGTATTACGCCGACACCGGCAGCTTGGATAATTTCAATATTATTGTTACGATTCTTGAACCCGCAACAGCGGTACTCTTAATATTCGGCGTTGGATTAGCAATGATTTTACGACCTCGCCGATGAACCCTCTGCAATGCAGAGGGCTAAAATTTTAATCTTCGTGTCGCTGCACGTATTTGATTTTCTTTTCTAATTCCTGCTCACTATAACAATATCTTTTGTCAAATCCTTTTGTCCACACCTTGTCGTTAAAACCGTATTTTCTAAGTGCTTTTGTCGCTGCTTTTTTGAATCGGCCGACCGAATAGCCGCAATTTTTATTGATACTTTCAACAACAATATGTACATGGTTACTACATACTGCTATTGCATAAACTTTTTGGCCGATTTCTTCCGCTTCTTTGAGAATTGCATTTTTAACTATTATGCGAAGAGTTTTAGAGATAGTTATTTTGTTATGCTTGAGTAGTGCTTTGTTGGATTTTTCTAATTCAGGATTTGCTTTTAAGGTGGTTCCATTTTTGACATAACCTTTTTTATTGCCTTGCAGCCATGTTCCGTATGTGGTCCATGTCGCCATAAAACCGATCATTCTCGCCATACCAATGAAATATATCTGTTAGCTCCTTGCACTGCAAGGGGTTTTAATATTATGCACCGCAAGGGGTTTTATTTTGTTTTATATTGTTTAGCACTGCCGGGGGTTGTTATGACCGCAAGGTGTTTTTTTATGTTATTATCAGCCCCTTGCATGGCAAGGGGTTCTTAATAATGTATATTGCAAGGGTTTTTTAATGTTCGGCATTGCAAGGGGGTTTTGGTGTTTGTACTGTTAGTACTGTTAGCCCCCGGCACTGCCGGGGGTTTTTATGACCGCAAGGTGTTTTTTTATGTTATTGTTAGCCCCTTGCATAGCAAGGGGTTCTTAATAATGTATATTGCATGGGGTTTTTTAATGTTGTGCATCGCAAGAGGGTTTTGGTGTTTGTACTGTTAGTACTGTTAGGGGGTTTTTAATGTTCGGCAATGCCGGGGGGTTTTTAATGTTCGGCAATGCCGGGGGTTGTTTAAAACTAACTAACGAAAAACAATTTTAATTTGCGTACTGGTAATAAATCAAATCCTGAATTATCTCTACGTCCCTATCCGGCACGTTCTAAGAGCAATTATCTGCCATCGTTTATCTTATATACTATTTGTTATGATTTTTGATCACTATGACTTACAAGCAATGTATTGATTTATCTCCATAAACTTCCTTGACCTTTTCTAAATGTTGTTTTGAAGCACTTTGTTCCATCCCTACCAGATACTCCATGAATTCAGATTTATGATTCAGCGAAAAGACCTTTGTTCCATAAGACAAATGTTCGCGCACTGGATTTTCTTCAAGATAACTGTGCATTTGGTTATCAATGAACATTGCATCGCAGTATGGAAGTAATACAGATACAATATTAATATCGGTTTCAAGGCCCTCATCAGGTGGTTTACGCATACCCGCTGCATACTTTCTTGCCAAGGCCGCAAATAGTAGCGATGAGATTTCCACAAACGGAACATACTTTAGAGAATCTGAATTCAAATACTCCATAACCTTATAACAAACATCCCTCTCATTGACTCCGTTATTCATAAACACGAATTTTAGAGACTGCAATAGACTATAAGGTAAAGAAAATGGTACCAGTATGTCATCCAGCGCGAGCTCCTTATCTCCTTGATATTTGTCTACCATTCCTTTTAATGACTGGCAATATGCCTTTAACACTACCTTTCCAAATCCTGAGCTTTCCTCCTCGAACCAGTCATCAAAGCTCTTATTCTTTTCTCGTTGCCAGCGTTTTGCCAAATTTTCCAGCCCTCTGCTTACCTTCCCTCTTTCCCCTCGTAGCCCTTCTACGATCTCATTACTGTGTTTCCAATCTATCGAGACAGTGAAACGTTCCTGCCACGCGTCTAATTTCCCATCTATTACCGATTGTGGTTCTATTTCGATTTTCTTCTCCGGTTGTCCATCAAGCCAGTACCGAGCATGTTCGCAAATCTGTTCTATTTTGATTTCGTCAGATGACTTGAATTTGACATCGCACGACAACAACTCATACATTTTTTTTAGTTCTGTGAAGTGCCTGCAAAGGGAAGATTCCTCTCGATGGAAACATGATTCGGGACACACAACAAGTTGCATATGGCACAGTTTGCAAAGCCTCTCGTACATCTCCAGCCAGTATCCATCATTATCATAAGTCCCTCCACATTCCTTCACTTTACTCACAGCCTTCATCATGTTTGAAATAACAAACTGGTCTATGTAGATTATCTTCTTTTTCAGTGTGGGCAGTGGATAAATACACTTGTCGTCTGTCCCATCAGGATAGTGACAGTCCTTGCATCTCCGCTTATAGCTCTGAGGCAGAATTTGTACAACGCCGAAACTTTTCTTTCTACATTTTGGACAATTCCAGTATGGGGATGATACAAACATTTGGATATACTATCTCCAAAATTTTTCAGAAATATCACTCATTCATAACACTGATGCCTTATTTGATATGTAATATATATCCCTTCTACACTATCGGAAAACCATGGATAGCCCGGTTTCATCATCATGCCATAATTCCTCTTTACCCCGTGAGATATATCCTTCCCGTCCATCGGTTGTCAAACACTTGACGAATTCTCTGCCTTGAATTATTTGATCCCATTTCGAGCAATTATCTCACGGGGTAAATTCTTCCCCTCCACAATATCATTGCACGGCCTAGCTAATGCCATTATCGGCTGAAATTCAGCGTATTATAATAGGCACTTTTTACTCTGCGACTTGTCCTCCGTAGCAACACTGCGAAGGGTGGAAGCGCTGCGTAGCACGTGTCATACCCATCAGGCTTCGGCTAAGGCCTACGCCGAGACGAGATAGTTGGTATTTTACCGTCGTTCGTATGTCGTCAACCGGCACGACAGGCGTACCGGCTAACCATCAACTGTCGTTCGTCCATCGGGTTCTCCCACCTTCAATGTCGGTCGAGAGCCTGAGGGGCGCTGAAACTCAATACCGCCTGTCCAGAGAGTACGACGGGCAGGTAAGTCCATTCCATAGGCCTTATCCCGGCGAGCCGGGATCAAATCAGTTCAAATGCGCAACTTTTATCCGCCTCTGGCGGATTAATATGGAAAATAAGGGTGAAGACAAATTGCTTGTTAAGCAGAAAAAGCAGGTGTGGTGGAAGGGGCCGGTTTAGTCTCTCCGATAGCGAAAAAGTGCTACATAGTATCTGTATTATTCGGTTTATCCAACATGATGATAATGATGATATGGAATCTTAGGTTTATGCTTCTGATGCATCTGAGCTAAATGTATACGACAGTAATCCTCATGGTTATAGATACTCAATATACACTTGCAGTTCGGATACATACATTTCCTGCCCTCAGGCGAAGTCTTTAATGCTTTTTTCATCTTTACTCCTTCATGTAAAATACCAAACAAAAAAAACCACAAAGGTTAGTAGTCTTCCTTTGCGGCTTAAAAGATTTCCTAATCTTTTGTATTTTATTTATTATACCACATTATTGGGCTTTGTCAAACAATCTCTTACTAATACTACTCTGCCCCCACTCTTGCTTTGCAAGAAGCTGCGGGAGCTGCGAAGTACGAGTCATACCCAATAGTGGGTATTTTTACGCAGTAAAACCGTCACGGCAGGCGTGCCAGCTAAACAATTGTTTTATTCTGTTCCCTGTCCTCCGTAATCCGTTCTTTCGACTTGGTTCGACTCTTTCGACGGAGTTTATCCCTTCATTTGCATTCAGGGCAGGCTCTGGGCGTAGTCGAACGGACTCAAGACAGGTTCGCTCACCACAGGTCGCTCAGAGCCTGCCGATGGGGCAGTATTCTGTGGCGGAGACAAAAACAGTGTCTATCCGTGTCTATTAAAATCCGTTTTTAGCCGGCTTCATAAATGGGGTCCCATACCATTTGGAACCCGGCGGACATGGTCCGAACTTTCGCAGAAGCTTGCTTCGATAAAATGTTCAGCTAAGAACATCAAGCTCATCCTGAGCATAGTCGAATGGGCTGGTAAAAACAAAATCTAAGTTAATCTGAGTCTAATAAAAACTCTCCGCTCTCTCTGTGAAATCTGTGGTAGGCTTTTCCCATATCTCCCACTTTAACATATTGTTGGCTTTTAAAAAGTGGTGAATTTTTATCAATTTCTGCCCAAAAAGCGCGCGATTCTGCAAATTTCCGATCACTTTTTGCAAATTTCAGCTCATTTTTGCACACTTTTTGACCTGTTTTTTCTTGTCTATTTTACCTAAGCCCCACAGTTTGAATGATGAACTGCATTTTTTGAACTGATATTAATTCTGCCCTGCGAAAATTTGCTGAAAAATACCAATTTTTTAAATTTGCTGTTAATTTAAATTTTGTTCTGTGTGAATCTGCATAATTAAATTTGCCGCTGTGCGGAATCCTTATCGATTACCTTTTTCTCTTGAGACTTTCTGAAATCGGATAGTTTCTTTTCAAGATTTTTATCCGTCAGCGCCAGAATTTGCACAGCAAATATAGCAGCATTTTTAGCGCCTGCCGACCCTATCGCCATAGTTGCCACAGGCACGCCCGGCGGCATTTGAACCGTGCTCAGCAAAGCATCTATCCCTTCCAATCCACCCCCAGAAATTAAAGGTACTCCAATAATCGGAATTGTGGTTCGACCTGCTAATGCGCCCGCAAGATGAGCAGCCATGCCCGCAGCGGCTATAATAACCTTGATTCCATTAATGGCTGTATTTTGAGCAAATTCAGCGGCTATTTCCGGCGTGCGATGAGCCGAGATTATCCGCACGAGCGGTTTTAAGCCGAAACCTTGAAGCGTATCAATACAGCTTTGCATTACATCCATATCGCTGTCCGAGCCCATTACCACTGCCACAGGAGATGTTTTTTCAGATGCCATTTGTTTTTTCTTCCTAAATGCTTAGAATATTT
Organism: uncultured Pirellulales bacterium; assembly: GCA_964631175.1. GTDB lineage: Bacteria > Planctomycetota > Phycisphaerae > Sedimentisphaerales > Anaerobacaceae > CAZVWH01. The sequence goes on from CAZVWH010000015.1 coordinate 37,694, forward strand.
TGCAGTTCCAAACCATATCGTAATCAATATTAGTGGCTCTGCGCCACTAATGCAAGTGATAGGTGCCAAAATGCGAACCAGAAAACCAATTGTTGCAGGTCAGTTCTATCCAGGACTGTATAGTTCCTGTGTAGCTGAAATCGATGAATGCCTCGCGGAAAGGGCTGTTATTAAGTCACTGCCGGAAACAATAGTAGCCGGTATCGTCCCGCATGCCGGCTGGACTTTCAGCGGTAGCTTAGCAGCAATGGTCTTTTCAGCAATAAAAAAGTCCCTCGATCCTTCGACTCGGCTCAAGACAGGCCCGGCTCGTGACGGGCGGCATAAAAAAGTTCACCCCGTTAGAGAAAATTCTTCAGAAAATAGCCGTGATAAAGTCAAATTCTCTAACGGGGTACATACGTTTGTGATATTCGGAACCGCCCACAGCTACTTCGGGTCAGTACCCGTTCTCGATGACAACGACTCCTGGGAAACTCCGCTCGGAAATGTGGCTGTTGACACAGACCTGGCTGAGAGGCTGGTAAATGAAAAATTGGCTATCAGCAGCTCTTCAGCTCACAGAGGTGAACATAGTATCGAGGTACAGATTCCCTTTATACAGCAGCTATTTCCCAAAGCACAGATTTTACCCGTAGTCGTTCCACCCAGTGAGCAAGCGATCTTTCTGGGAGAAGCCCTTGGTGATATTATGAATTCCAGAGCAGATAAAAAAATCGTTTGCATTGGCTCGACCGATTTGACGCATTACGGCCCGCGTTACGGCTTTACGCCGATGGGAACCGGCCAAGAGGCTCTGCGATGGGCCAGTGAGGTCAACGACCGAAAATTTATTGATTTAGCCTTAAAGATGGAGCCGCAAGCCCTGCTGGCCAGCGCCGCTGAGAACTACAACGCGTGTGGTCCCGGTGCAGCAGCGGCGGCTGTAGCTGCGGCGAAAAAGCTCGGCAAAACCACGGGGCTGCTCCTTGCACAGACCAGCAGTAACGAAGTAATGCTCTCTAAAATGGGCACGACAAGTGCCGATAGTGTCGGCTACGCCGCAATAGTCTTCTGATTTTTATTAGTAAAGATTTTCCGCTACGTTAGAGAATAACTATTGACAAAACAAACCTATCGTTGCTCCGTCACTAAAGCTATGGAGCATCTGCGTCTAAACTAAAGTTTAAGTAACCGTTCACGCAGAAAATAAGGCGTTTTTGTGTCATTGCGAGGCCTTTAGGCCGAAGCAATCTCAAAAACGTACGATTTTAGATTGCTTCGCTTCGCTCGCAATGACAAAAATGCGGTTTTCCCGTGAACGCTTACAATTTTAAGTTTACATTGGACGATATGTAGGTA
>CAZVWH010000016.1:0-39005 GCA_964631175.1 uncultured Pirellulales bacterium
TCCGGAATCACAACGTGCTCTAATACATTGACCCTTCGGCGAGTCATATTCAGCTCCGTAGCTAAAAGCCGAGCCTGCTTCTCCTTTTCGGCAAGCTCAATTAAATCATCAAAAGCACGCTCCAAAGCCATCAAGGCAACGTCCATCTCGCCGGACGTCGTGGCGAAGCCGAAACAAATAATCTCGCCGGAAATCTCCTTAACTAAATGCGGCACCCTTAGGTTCATTACGCGAGCGAATTCGATAGTTAGGCTGAACTTCTTCGTAGGAACCTCAAGAGCGGCTTTTACATGTTCCGGCTCCATTGTCGCACGGGCTAACATAAACCGACGACACGTTTCCAAAAGCTCCTTTTCGACCTTCTCGCGCAATGGCCGAATCTCTTTTGCTATTTTGATTAACTGACGTGATATCTCATCACGTTTCTCGCTTAAAAGATGATGGCCTCGGCTGGCAAGTGACACCCGCCTTCGCAAGCGTAACAGCTCCATTCGGGTTGCGTTTACATTGGCTAACATAATTTCTGCGCTCGTTAATCACCTTTTTAAAACCGTCACCACAGGGGTGACGGCTAATTAACTATTTTCCTCAGTGTTCTCGGCGTTTGATGTTTTTGTTTTACGGAACTTGGGCATATATTTTTCTATGAGATTGACATCGATACGCTTTAGCTCGACGTTTTCAAACATGCTCAAGAGTTCCCAGCCAAGATCGAGGGTCATTTCGATTGTGCGATTTTCATAATAGTCTTGCGAGACATATCTTTTCTCGAATTCAGCGGAAAATTTCATATATTTTCTATCTTCCTCCGAAAGAGCAGCTTCGCCCATAATCGTTGCCAGCTCTTCCATTTCTTTGCCGCGGGCGTATGCAGCGTAAAGCTGATTGTAAAGGTCGGCGTGGTCTTCACGGGTTCTGCCTTCGCCGATACCTTTATCTTTTAGTCGTGACAGGCTCGGCAGAACATCAACCGGCGGTGAGATGCCTTTTCTGTGCAACGGACGAGATAGAATTATCTGTCCCTCTGTGATATAGCCTGTCAGGTCCGGCACCGGATGGGTCTTGTCATCCTCCGGCATGGTCAGGACAGGGACAGTGGTGATAGAACCTTTTTTGCCTTTGATTCGGCCGGACCTTTCGTAAACGGTTGCCAGGTCTGTGTAAAGATAGCCGGGATAGCCGCGTCGGCCCGGCACTTCCTTTCTGGCTGCACTGATCTCCCGAAGTGCTTCGCAGTAGTTCGTCATATCATTTAGGATTACCAGCACATGCTTGTCGAGCTCATACGCCAGATACTCGGCAGCGGTAAGCGCAAATCTCGGCGTTGCTATACGCTCAATAGCAGGGTCATTTGCAAGATTAACGAACATAACCGCCCGCTCGATGGCGCCGGTCTCTTGCAGGTCGTTGATGAAAAATTGTGCGGCTTCAAAGGTGATACCCATCGCAGCAAAGACAACCGCGAATTCTTCAGCCTTTCCCAGAACCGTGGCCTGGCGTGCCAGTTGAGCGGTGACGTTATCGTGTGGCAGACCCGAACCGGAAAAAATCGGCAGCTTCTGGCCACGCACGAGTGGATTTAGGCCGTCAATCGTCGATATGCCGGTCTGGATGAATTCGTTTGGATAGTTACGGGCGTATGGATTGATGGGGCTGCCGTTAATGTTCATCAGCTTGTCTGGGATTATAGCTGGGCCGTCGTCCTTGGGCTCACCTAAGCCGCTGAATACTCTGCCCAATATGTCCGGCGAGACACCTAATTCGAGGGGTCTGCCTAAAAAACGTACCGTGCTTTCTTCGACATCAATGCCGTCTGTCCCCTCAAAGACCTGAATGAGAGCCGTGTCTCTTTCCACCTGTAGAATCTGGCCGTGTCGTATCGAGCCGTCACCGAGTTCTATGTCCACGATGTGGGCGTATTTGGCCTCATCAACCATCTGGACCAGCATCAAAGGCCCTGCGATCTCAGCAACTGTCTGATATTCTTTCAGCATTTCTAACTCCTAATTTGGTTAAATTGTAGTTGGTTAAATGGTAACCGGTAACCAATAACAAATTACCAGTAACCAATTACCAATCTTGAAGTTTCACGCCACCTTTGCGGTTTGTAATTGCTTCATCTGCTCATCAATCGTCTCTCTTATTTGGGTTATTTTATCAATGTCACTTTCCGGTATATATTTCGCTCTTGCGATTTCCTCCCGCACGGCCAATTTGAAGATTTCAGCCGTTTCGACGCTGGCATCAACCGCCTCAAGAGCACGTTTATAAAAGGCAAGCACAGTCTTTAACATTTCGAATTGTTTGTTCATTGATGTAAATGTGTCAACATCGTGAAAGGCGTTCTGGTGCAAGAAGTCCTCACGAATAGAGCGGGCTGTCTCCAGCACTAATCTCTCCCTTGGTGACAGAGCCTCAGCACCTACAAGACGGACAATCTCGCGAAGCTCGGATTCCTGCTGCAGCAGGCTCATTGCCTGAGCGGTCAGCTCGTGCATCTCCTGACCCTGGTCTTTGTCCTCAAAGCACTCCCTCAGGTATTGTTGATAAAACGAATAGCTCGTCAGCCAATCAATAGCCGGGAAGTGTCTCTGATAGGCAAGCTCTGCCTTTAGCGACCAGAAGACCTTAACTACATGCAGTGTTGCCTGGACAACCGAATCCGACAGGTCACCCCCCGGGGGACTTACCGCACCGACAACCGATAGCGCACCTTCACGCTCAGGCTTGCCTAAGCATTTCACTCTGCCGGCCCTTTCATAAAACGCTGCGATGCGAGCCGCCAAATAAGCAGGATAACCTTCTTCCGCCGGCATCTCTTCGAGGCGGGTTGAAATTTCACGCATCGCCTCTGCCCATCGGCTGGTGCTGTCGGCCATCAAGGCTACGATATAGCCCATGTCACGGAAGTATTCTGCAATGGTAATGCCTGTGTAAACCGAGGCCTCCCTTGCTGCGACCGGCATATTGGAGGTATTTGCAATCAGCACCGAGCGTTTCATAAGCGGCTCGCCACTACGCGGGTCTTTCAACTCCGGAAACTCGGTCAAAACATCGGTCATTTCATTGCCTCGCTCACCGCAGCCGACATAAACCACAATTTCGGCATCCACCCACTTGGCCAACTGATGCTGAATAACGGTTTTGCCTGAGCCGAAGGGCCCCGGCACACAAGCCGTCCCACCTTTGATGACGGGAAAAAAGCTATCAACAACTCTCTGGCCGGTAACTAAGATGTTATTCGGCGCGAGCCGAGTTTTGGTCGGCCTGGCACTACGAACGGGACATACCTGCATTAATTTCAACTCGGTCTGCTTCTTGTCCTCTGATTCGACAACCGCTATCGTATCGGTAACGGTGTAATCACCCTCTTTTATATCCTGCAGACTTCCGGATACACCTGCCGGCACCATAATCTTATGTAAAACAGAAGTGGTTTCTTGAACTTCGCCTATAATGTCCCCTGGGCCTACTAATGCTGCGTTCTCTACGGTCGGCTTAAAGTGCCATTTCTTTTCTCTGTTTAAGCCGGGCAGGCTGCTTCCTCTGCTCATAAACTCGCCTTCGATTTCTACCAGAGAGTTCAACGGTCTTTGAATACCATCATAAATGCTTTCAATAAGGCCCGGTCCCAGCTCGACACTAAGAGGTGCTTGGGTATCGGTTACCCTTTCGCCGGGTCCGATGCCGCCTGTCTCTTCATAGACCTGGATCGAAGCCAAATCGCTGTGCAGCTCTACGATTTCGCCTATCAGCTTCAGCTCACCGACACGAACAACATCGTACATTCGCGCGCCAGACATGCCTTCAGCAACTACAACGGGACCTGCAACCTTGATTATCCTACCAACTTTTGCTTCATTCATTGTCAAAACCTTCCCTAAATTGCCTAAAGTGAGCTGAAGTTATAATTTTTAACTTTAGGCATTTCAAACTTTAGGCACTCTAAACTTTAGTTCACTTTTGCAAAATATTTATGCCTGTAGCCATTTTCAGCACTTGTCCTAAAGCTTCTGTCGCAAGACCTTTGGATTCGGTCGTAAACGGCACGGCGACAATGCAGGGAGTCGGCAAATCCTTATAAGCCTCAAAAACCTCTTCAGCCGCTTTGAGCTTATCTTCCGACACTATGACAAGGGCGTATTTATCATCCACTATCTTTTTGGCGGCTTCGATTACCTGTTGTATTTGGTCCACCGCATAAGTATCCAGTCCCAATGCCGAGAACGGCATCACAAAATCAGTGTCACCTAAAACTGCGATTTTACCTTCCATTTTTCGTATCTCGTATCTCGTGAAGCGTATCTCGTGTTTTGATTCCCATTTTATGAGATAAACTCAATTAAGTTTTTTGATCAAGTTCCTGAGCATTCGACATTCATGGTCAATCTTTTCCAGCAAAAAGGCTTTTCTCTGCTGGTCTATATATTTAAGCTCTACAGCAATTTCGATTTGCGTTTCCAATTCGGCACAGGAACCCAATGCTATGTATAAAAACTGTTTATATTCCTTATTATGAAACCTATTAAATCCTTCGGCTATGTTCGAAGGTATAGAAATAGAACAGCGTTGCATTTGACTGGCCAAACCATAGAACTCCCGTTTAGGAAAAGTGCTTGTGGTTTCGTACACATTCTTCACAATTTCTATACCCTTCTTCCAGACATCCAAATCTTTGAAATTTCTGATCTTGTCATCAATATTCATATCTCATGTCATCAATGAGATACGCTTCACGCTTCACGAAATACGCTACTCTTTTGCTCCATATTTGCGTAACAAAGTAAAGATTTCTACATTTCCTTCCTCCTGTGCCCACCGCAGGGGCGTTTGGCCGTCCTCGGCTGTTGCGTTGACATCAGCGCCTTTGGCGATGAGCAGCAAGGCTATATCCTTACAGCCGCGATCAGCGGCAAAGTGCAAAGGCGTCTGTCCACGTTTGTCCTTTGTATTGACCTTGGAGCCTTCGGCAATAAGCAGCTCTGCTATATCTGCGTGATTGTAAACCAGCGCGAAATACAAAGGCGTCCAGCCGTTATTGTCCTTTGCGTTGACATCGGCGCCTTTGCCGATAAGGAATTCAGCTATGTCCTTGTGGCCTTTTTCGGCTGCAAAATGCAGAATTGTCCAGCCCTCGTTGCTCTTTGCATTGACATCGGCCCCTCCGTCTATAAGAAGCTTAGCAATATCGTTATGGCTGGCATTGATCGCCTCGAATAGGGGCGTTCTGCCCCGTGAATTCTTCGCATTAAGCTCAGCTCCTTTGGCGATAAGCAGCGCCACAATATCTTTATGACCTCTCTGGGACGCAATGTGCAAAAGTGATTGACCGTACCTGTCCTTAGTGTTGATATCAGCACCTGTTAAGATGTACGATTGAACCATTTCACAATCGCCGTCATAAACAGCGTAGTACAGTGATTCATTCGGATCGGAACGTTTAGCAAAGCTCTCAACGACCACTGGATCGGCCTGCTGAGATAGCTCGGATCCACTTTCCTGACACCCGACTGCGATAAACATCAGTGACACAGCCAACCATAATAATTTTACTTGTTTCATTTTAATCACCCCTTAAAACTCCTTGTGTCTTATATCTCATAATTTAGGTTATCAGAGTATCAGGTTATCAGGTAAACTTGTTCCTGGTTTCCTGATATTCTAATAACTATCCACTCCCTTGCGGTCGCGGCTCTGTTAGCCACCTTTAGTTATTTTTAGGCTAACCTGTCCAAAATTAGCTGTGTATCTAAGAAGTTTTTCTTTGCTGTCAGAATCAATCGCACTGTGCGGATTTCATTTTCCTTCATCAGTAAATAAGCGATAATCGGCTGAGGGCCGGCTGTAATCTGAATCGTCGTTCTTAAAAATCCCATTAAATGTTCTTCACACTGCTGCTCAAGTTTCAAGAAAGACTTATTTGATGTTAAGTAGCCGGCGCCGGTTTCGACAGCTCGGTAATAAGGAGTTACAAAAAATAACGAGCCCAGCCCCTCAAAGCCAAGGTCCAATCCGTGCAGTAGGCGCTGCAGCCCTATAAAACCTCCTTTTAGAAAAACGTTCCGCTGCTCTGATTCGGCAAATTTGAGTCGAAGCATCGTACGAATATTGGTCAAATCAACCTGTATTCTGAAAAGCCCTAACAGAAAAATACTATTTAGCTGGTGCGCTTTTTTAAGATTATATTCAGCTTGCAGGCTGTCGATTGCGTAATCGATCCTGCGAATATCTTTGTCTTTATAATACGCTAAAACCGCCTGCTCGGCCGCCTCGGCCATATAATCAGGAAACAGATCATAATTTTCCTCTTCAAACACTTGTTCAAAAAGCTGCGGCGGGAAATTGCCGTCGGCGCTGTAATCCGTTCCCAGGGGCTTTTCTGTTAATGTTCGCCGCACGGCCAGGCGGAGATTGGCAAAATCATCCCGCGTTTTGAAAAGCTCAACGATGCGCTTATCGAACATTAAATCAGCAAGAAACTGTCGAACCGCCGAGCGGTGCTTGAGCAGAGTATCCTCAACGTCCATGAAATTTCCGCCGACGCGCGGCAGGGCATACTCGGTGGCAGTTAAAAGATCAGCAGCAGCCTCGATGCTTTCCGCATTGGCCATATCCAAAAGGGTAGCCTTAGTGAGCATTTGCAATTGCAGAGTCCTGACCTCAGCGGTCTCGTAAACATATCGCCAATCATCACCGCCGACAGGTGGATAGGTGTAGAAATCTAAAATAACATTTTCACGGTTTGTATCTTGCATGAATCCAAAAACCTAAGCAATAAATCAAAAAATCCTAAGCACTAAATCCTAAATTCTAAAAAATATCAAAATTCCAATTTCAAATGTTCTCCGTAAGGAGTCCTTAGGACAAAACGTTTTGAATTTTGGATTTAGGTTATTTGAATTTGTTTAGAATTTAGAGTTTAGGATTTAGTATTTTATTTTTCAAATAGCTCTTTCGCTAATTCGATTTCCAGCTCTCTTCGGGCTTGAGATATAATTACCTCAAGCGAAACATTATTTTTTATCTTTCCGCGTTTTAAGATAAAGCCTCCTCCGAGGTCTTGTCTTTCTTCAGACAATGTCAAAAGGCCTTTGCTGCCTGCCCTGCCTGTCTCGAGCGAAGTCGAGGCCAGCGAAGTCGAAGGGTTCGAGCGCAATTGTTGATTTACCTGATCAATGAGCTGCCGGTCGATTCGCTTTTCGTTTTTATCAATAATAACCTGTTCTTCGCCGGTTTCGACGGCCTTTAGCATTAAGTTAATCATAAGCTTGCGATACTTTTCATCCGGCAGCTTCAGCAATTGCTCGCGGGCCTGTGTAAAAACTTCATCAAGTATCTTTCGTTTCTCTGCCAGAAAATCTTTGGCGATTTTCATTCTTGCCGCTGCCAGAAGATGCAGTTTCTTGTCATCGGCAGCCTTTTGAGCGAGAGTTTCTGTTTGCTTGTTGTACCCAGTCAATTGCTCATCGATTTTAGCCTGTTCCGTAGCCTCTTTCTCCTGGGCCTTTTCTTTTATCTTCTCTGCCTCAGCTCTTGCATCGGATAATATCTTTTCTATAACTTGGTTAGCTTCCATAATTATTTCCAGTATTCGTGTTAAGGACCCCCACGTAAACGTGGGGGCTAAACAGATTGAATATTTAGCCCCGCAATTTATCGTCAAGATGCGGCGCCGGCTGCGCAGCATGGCTTGCGCCACATCCCAGCGACCTTGCGGCATTGCGGGGGTTTTTACACTGTCGGCCAACTGATGCCGAACAGCAGCATAAACATCGTTACCAGCAGGCCGAGAACGGCGTAAACCTCGACCATAACGGCGTAAACGACGCCGGCCTTAAATGCCATCTCGGGTCTTTTTGCAGCCATCAAAATACCGCCGGAGCACACCTTTCCCTGGTAAATCGCACTTACTAAACCTGCAAAGGCAATCGGTAAACAAGCTATCAGCACCTCCAAACCTTGTCCGTAGGTCAATTGCGGCACTTTCTTCTCGAAAAAGTGAAGTTGAAGCATAACCATAAATGCGGCAAGAAAACCATAGAAGCCCTGAGTACCCGGAAGCACAACCATAATAAACATCTGGCCGTACCTTTCCGGCTTCTCACTCAATACACCTGTAGCACTTCTGCCGGCAAAGCCAATCCCAATCGCTGAACCAATACCGGCTAAAAGAGCTGCCAATCCTGCTCCGATCAAGGCTAATGTCAAACCACTCATTCGAAAACCTCTCTTTCTCACTCAAAAACGTTTTTTAAATTCCCTTCGTAACATAGATATGCTCATATTTCTTGCTGAGCGGCACAAATGATTTTCCACCGCCGGCGAGAAACTTTGGGAAGAATTCTACATATTGAAGTCTCAGAGTATGCACAAATGCACCCAACGCATTTATGGCCATATTAAATCCATGTCCGACAACGAGCACAAGCACCATGGCGATAATGCCGAGTCCATAAGGCATTTTAGCGGCAATCTGAGCAATGACGTTTATTGCCATAGCCAGCCCGGCTGTAACCATACCGAGAGCCATCAACCTCAGGTAGCTCAGCACATCCCCCATAAAAAATATCGTGCTAAACAAGTTGTACAGCCCCATGCCGATGCGACCAGCCCAGCTACCTTCGCGATGACTAAATAGCAAAATTGCTCCAGCCGGAACAAGAGCTGTTACAGTACAAATCTTTCCAATCCGAGCCGGCAACATCCCAAACTTGCTCGCCAACAGAAGCACTATCGAATTGAGCATGACCAGCCAGGTTAGCTTGTCACAGACAGCAGCGACATAATCCTTCCGCTTCAAGCTGTGGCCAAAGGCGATAATCAATCCTGCCATAATCTGTATATATCCCAAGGCCAGCGCGAGCTTGAAGAACATCATTGGCTTTTCAAATGGATCGAACCACATCAGCCCATTTCGCGCCTCGGCAAACCATGAGGGTAAATACTCGTGGGCATTGCCAAACCATCCGCCCGTTAGCGCACCGGTAACGACAGTTACAGCCCCACATATAGCAAGCATCCACATCAGCTTCTTGTCACCCTGGATTTTTTTTGCCAATAGTACCATTAAGGCGATAATAATAAGCCCGTAGCCGGCGTCGGTCAAACACAGAGCAAAGAACAATGCGAAAAACGGAGCCAGAAATACCGTCGGGTCAACCTCAAAATGCTGTGGCATACCGTAGAGGCGTGTTATTACTTCAAAAGGTTTTATGAGATGTTTGTTTTCTATCTCGACCGGCATATCTTCGTCTTCAGCCGGTTCAATTCTTGTCAAACTCGACGCCCCAAACTTTGACACTATCTTCTCCAGGCGCGGGTAATCGCTTTCTTTGACCCAGCCCTCCAGAAGGACCGTTCGCTGCGTTGCAGGTGCAGTATCTTTTGTCTGTTCTCTGTTTAGCAGATTACTATAATGGTCGTTAAGAATTTCGAGCTTGAGTAAATTTTTCGATAATGCCGCGGCAGAATTTGTATAGCTGTGTAATTGGGTCTCAGCTTCGTTTAACCTTTTGGTATGCTGTTTTATTAGTTCTGCTACGGTCCCGGTCCAGGAACCGAAATTGACAGGCTCAAACTCCGCTGAGCGCAGCAGCTTTTGAACCTCACCGACATTTTCTTTCAAACAGACCACAAGGCAGGCAGAACGGTTGGCTGTTGCTCCTACCTGCTGAATTGCACTTGTCAGCTCTGCTATATGTTCTTGTATCTGCTCAAACTGACCTGCTGGAAGCAATCCCACCAGACAAGTTGCCTGTTGAAGCTGGCCTATTTCTTCGACAGGACTCTGTAGAGATTGCCACGGGCTGAGCTGTTTTAAAGTGCCGAGAAGACTTTCGCGCTCACTGTTGAGCTTTTCTATCGATGATTCCAGCCGCTCACACTCGTCGATAATCTTGAGAACTTGCTCGTCTGAAACAACATCATTGTATGATTGCTCATCAATGACAGTACGCGGCGATAGAACACCAGCCAGACCCTTTTTGGCCTCGGAATAATTTTTAAGAAAGGCGATGCACTTTTGGAGGCGATGTAACAGCTCTTCAATATCTCGTGGCCGTTGGGCCGCTGCAGCCAAATCAGGTGAGTCCCTGCTAACCATTGCCTCCTCGGCATTGAGAACCTGACAGATACCTTCGCTCTGCATCGCCTCTAAAAGCTCGGATGCTTCGGTGCGGTAGCTGACGATTATCACTTTTATCATTCGGGCTACAGCCATAACTAATCTCTTAAGCAGGGAACCGGATTGTGTGGTGATTCTGAGAAATGCACGCCCAAGGAACTCATTACTCTTCCAACGGCCCCGGCTATTTTACTCTTTACTTTATTTTGCAGTTCATGCCGCTGCTTTTGGGCCCGAGCTTTAAGATTTTCAACTTCCTGCTGTGTTTGTGCCTCTGCCTGGGCAACAGCTTCTGCTATCGCTTTCTTCCTTTCCTGCTCAGCCCTCTCCATGAGCTGACGGTGCTGCTCTCGGCCTTGTTCAGCTTGCTTGGCTGATTCAGCTTTAGCCTGTTCGATGATTTGCTGAGCCTGCTGCTCAGCCTGTTTGACTCTTTTTATCAATTCCATACGAAATCCTCTTGCTAAACAATTAAAAGTAGTAAAAACAAGCAGATTACAATATTATTTGCAGTTGCTCAATAAATAAGTGTGATCGAAGCAAAACAAAAATTTGCCCACATGGCTTACTCTGATAAGCGAGTTTGTCTCCTTATAAAGCAAAAGGTATCTTTTGCTTCATTTTCGATAGATTTGAGAAAAAGTTTAGCGCCGGTTTTAGCCTTTATCCTCTTTAGTTACTTGTCCTGGATAGGAAGTTTCGTTTTTTCCTGATGCAACGTGTATTGACTATACTATTTTTTTTGGGCGAATGGCAGCGAGAACCCGGCGTAAGTTGATTATCTAAAGGAGCTTATCAACCTGAGCTGCGAGCTGTTTTACGTGAGCAAGTGATTTTTCGAAGGAAGTCCGTTCGGACTCATTCAAATCAAGCTCAATGATTTTTTCGGCACCATTTTTGCCGAGAATAACGGGCACGCCGACAAAATATCCGCCTGTATTATACTCGCTATCGCAGTAAGCACAGCAGGACATCACGGTTTTTTTATCTTTGAGGATAGCTTCCGCCATTTTAACCGTCCCAGCAGCAGGGGCGTAAAAAGCGCTGTAGCTGAGCAGATTTACAATTTCAATGCCGCCTTTTCGGGTTCTATCGACCAGCTCTACAATTTTTTCTTCATCGAGCAGCTCGGTTATGGGTATTCCGCTGACGGAGGTAAATCTGGGCAGCGGCACCATATCATCGCCGTGGCCGCCCAATAAGACGGCCTTTATATCCTCTACGCTTGTGCCAAGCTCCTGAGCAAGAAAATAGCTAAATCGTGCCGAGTCCAGAGCACCAGCCATGCCTATAATTTTGTTCTTAGCAAAGCCTGTAACTTTGGCTGCGGTATAAACCATTGCATCGAGGGGATTGCAGACGATAATAATGATACTGTCGGGTGAGTATTCAGCAGCCTTCTGGCTGACACCCTTGATGATTTGGACGTTCTTTGCAAGCAGGTCGTCACGGCTCATGCCTGGTTTGCGGGGTAGGCCGCTTGTTATTATGACGATATTACTGTCGGAGGTTTCCTCCCAGTCGGTTGTGCCGATTATCTCGCAATCATAAAGCTGAACAGGACTTGCTTCAGCGATATCAAGGGCTTTGCCCTCGGCGAGTCCCTTAACTATATCCAATAGGACAATATCGCCGAGCTGTTTCATTGCGGCGATGTAAGCAGTTGTCGCACCGACGTTGCCGGCACCAACTATAGTTATCTTATCCCTTGCCATATAAATTTCCTATAACTTGGTTCTCAAGTAAAAAGACAAGCGCTGCCTGTCATTCTCCGCAGTAGTACTACTACGAAGTACGAAGCTTACGCGAGGACAAGGATTATAAGCAAAAAAACAGCACATTGCTAACATAAAATATGACCTGCAGTTGCTTCCGTGCTTGCTGCTTATTAGAAGTAAATTTTTCTTTGACATACTATATATTGCCTTTAGAATATTGCGAGCGCCAAATGTTGTATCGTATTGATAGGCGCTACAAACATGCGGACAGCGGATTGAAAAGTAAAACGCTGACGGCCCACCGAAGGTGGGTTTGATTCGGTCCGGGCCTTCGGCCTGGTCGCCATGGGAGGTTAGCTTGGCTTGTGAGATGTCCCTTTTGCAAGGAAGACCGGGATAGGGTAATTGATTCACGCTCAAGCGATTCTGGCAGGATTATCAGACGCCGGCGCCAGTGCCTTGTGTGCAAAAGACGCTTTACAACATACGAAAGGGCAGGCGAAAGCTTTAAACTGTACGTAATAAAAAAAGATAAATCGCGGGTTCCTTACGATAGAGACAAAATTATTGGTGGTTTGCAAAAAGCCTGTTACAAAAGGCCCATCTCAGCAGAGCAAATCCAGCAAGTAGCCGACAAAACCGAAGAGGATATATTCAGGAAATTCGATAAAGAGGTCACATCCGCTTTTATCGGCGAAAGCGTAATGAAACACCTGCGCGCTATCGACAAGGTTGCCTATATTCGTTTTGCAAGCGTCTATCGCGCCTTCAAAGACGCAGGCGAATTAATCGAGGAAGTAAACCGGGTTATCAAGCAAGCAGAACCGATAGAGCAGTTGAGGCTTTTCGAGCAGTAAAGGAGAATCTTAAAAAATAACGGGTAACTACGTAATTTTAAAATTTTCTCAGCTTTTTGCTTTACATTTTTTGTCTTTTATTGTTAAACTTTGCCAATATATGGAATGGAGGAGTTGGGATGCAACTCAAAGTTATAAAGGCAGATGGAGCTGTCGAGCAGTACTTGCACACCAAAGTGATGGGGACTATCGATGTTGCTCTGGGCAAGATTGGCCAGGCTGATACGGCTATCGCCGAAGAGTTTGCTGAGGTGGTGACATACTATCTTTATCATCGACAAGACCAGCGTAAGGTAACAAGTAACGAAGTCTTTTCCGTAATTAAGGCGGTTCTAACATCTACAGGCTATGAAGAAGCAGCGGTTGCTCTAAGTGAGTACCATTATGAGCGTAAGCTTAGGCGCTGCCGCGTAGAGGTTGTCTCGGTTGATATCCAGGAGCTGGCGGATGCCGAGCAGCTCGGCAGGGTTGAATCCGCCCAAGGCGGACACAATAGCAAGTCTTTATGGGATAAGGCCAGAATCGTTAATGATTTAGTGATAAAGTATGGCGTCTGCCGGCAAACGGCACGGATGATCGCTTCAATGGTTGAAGAGAAAATCTTTAATATGGGAATCACACTGGTTCCTGTCAGCCTGATAAAGCAGCTTGTATTGGGTGATACCGCAGCAGTTCTACGAGCGCAGCGCCAATTGCAAAGTGTCTAAGCTACCTTTAGGAAGTCTTTAACAAAAGCATTATAAATGATTGGCTCAGCACTCGCTGGTACGACGAGAGTTGAGCTGTGATTTTCCGCAGCGAATCTTTGATTTATTGCAGGATTATTCTTGCTCGCCAAAGCCGGCAATCAAGGCAGCCGACATGTCACGGACCAGCCAGGCCGAATCGTTTTTAGCTACCCAGTCCAGAACCTTATCGAATGTTCTGTCCGAACTTTTAGCCAGTAAATAAACAGCCATCATACGAACCGGCCACTTAGAATGGTTCAAATTCTTTGCTACCGCATTCATCAATTCACTATCCAACGGCAAATTCGCAGATCGTCGGTCGAGAGCCCGAGGGGCCAGATTCCCAGGGAAACGGCCAGGTCCAGAAAGCATCTCCGCCATTGTATGAACCTTAACCACCCACTCGTCCTCGGCGGGATTGAGCAATAATCCGGACTCCTTTAATAACGCCGATTTCAGGAGATCCGGCATCCAGTCGGCATACTTATATCTATAAATTATACCATGCTCAGCCATTGCTTGTTGTTCCCTCAGAAGTCCGACAAATAGCTCCGCGATGTTGATTTTTTGACCTGTCCGACCCGTTAAGATTGAGTCGAATCGGCTTTGTAGGAAACTGCTGCTAAGATCGATACCTGGCCGGCTCACCATCACCTTAACCGGTTTTATATCAATTAATCTATTGATTATCTCGCCCTGGTCAGTCACGATGGGGTCGAGATAGAGGGTAAATTCTATATTTAAAGATGCCTGAGGATGGCTAAGTAAAAGCTGCCTGAGTTCGCCTGTAAAAAGATGCACAGAGATAACAATGCTATTGCCCGGCTCGACAGACCGAGCGGAGCCAATCTTACGAGATACTAACTTCGGTATCTCTTTATTAAGGTCACCATTTATAGCGGCATCAATCCTGATATTACCATTGAATAAACCATCATCACTAATTATTAGCGGCTCAGAGGAGTTATTTACTATTTCAATCTGCCCCGGCGAGGCGAATTCGCTGCTATATGGAAGCTCACCACTGCCGATATTAAAACGAATCGAGATTATCTCATCCGGCCTCATAAACTCTGGAACGATTGGTTGTCCAAAACTATTTCTCAGCGTTATCAAGACATAATCAGGATGAATCGGCGGGACATACTCTAGGCCCTGCTGAGTCAAAATCTCCTTGGCGCGTTCCGCTGCCAGTGACGCCGGGTCTTTAGATATCGCGGACTTTAGAGTCTCAATCGCTGCATCTTTCTGTCCCTGGGCCAATTGCACCTGAGCCTGTACTAAATCTGCGATTTGATTATGTTCATAATTTTCTAAAAGCGGCTTGGCCCAATCTAAGTGCTGATTCATAACCAGCGAATAAGCCAGAAGAGAGGCCGCTACAGCCGAATTTGGGTCGGTCGAGTAGGCTTTGTTGGCCCAGTCCAGAGCTTTGAGTGCGTCCTGCCGGGCAAAACAATAAAACCATGCTAATTGCTTAGCGCCTAAGCCGCCCTCTGCTCGGGTTGCCGAAAGGTCCGCCATGGCGGATTGAGCTTTAAATTCGGCAGCCTGTAATATCCGGTTCGCCTGTTCTGTGTCGCCGATTTTCGCTGCTGCTTTGCCGGCAATAGCTTCCATAAGGATATCGAACCGGCCACTTCCGCGAATACGCTCGGCAATTTCTAAACATTTGCTTTGGTTTTGTTCAGTATTATAGTTGCTGATTATCCAAGGCAGATAGATATTGGCCGGCAGAGGCTCATTCGGATATAAACAGCTAAACAATTCAGCGCAATATTGATAGGCGGCAGCGGTAATCTCGTAAACGTGTCCGCTCTGAGCTGATTCGGCGTATTGTGCAAAAGATAATGCGGCATCGATATCGAAAGGATTTTTGCGCAACATAAATCTTAGATGCTCAAAATACATTATAGGACTGACTTTCTCAGGACTAAGCTCAACGAGCTTTGCAAATGCGCTGCTATTGTATTTGTTATTCTTATACGCTCTAACGAAGAGAGATTCCGCAGCACCAAAATCGGCCTTTTCCACCATTATCAAGCCAAGCAAAGTAGCCAATTCAGATTCGACAACGGAGTTTTTGCCGTCCAGATTTGCCAAAAACTGCTCCAAGATTTTCTCCCGCTGTTCACGAGTATCACAATAATCAAGCAGATACGAAATTGCCTTTCTTACTACCTCCAGGTTAGCTGATTCATTCATATAATCATCAAGCCAATAGTACATCTGCTGTGAATAGCCCCGTTGCGAATGCTCACAAGCAAGCCTAATTAATAGCGGTTCAATTTTGCCGAGCCGTTCCGGCATTGGACCCAATTCCTTCGCAGCAGTTAAGAATAAAATTGCCTGTTCAGCCTGCGAGGTGGTGGTATATTCGGAGCCGGCCAGCTCACATGCTATCTCATAAAACCTTTCGCTAACTGACGGCAAAACCGCCGGCTCAATCGATGAAACCGCGCTGCCGGATGATTCCGACTCAAATAGGTTCGGTGTGTTTGGCGTAATTGATTTCTGCTGCCCAACTGACCGGGATGAAGTTCGTGACTGGAGCAAATCCTCTATCCGCTTCTGCAGGGACCCGTCAGGACGGATTCCCGCTAAGGCAGAGAATGAACAGCAAAGAACTGCCGATAATATTACTAAAAGAGACCTTCCCTTGGGCATTTGTCTCTCCATACTCAAAGTCCGCAAAAAAAAGCGTATAGACATATTTCGGGTAATTGGCTTATCCGCTTTAGATAGAAACTTCGATAAAATCGTTAAAAGCCGCAAAATATAAACCCCCGACTTCGGCAAATTCAGTCGAGTCGTAAAACCGGCAGCTAAATATAACAATTTAATAACTGTTCACGGGGGTAAACCAGCGTTTTTGTGTCATTGCGAGCCCCGCTGGTCCCTGAGGGACGCGAAGTAGCGGGGCGAAGCAATCTCAGATCTTCGCAACAAACAAAGAGATTGCCGCGCTCGGCTATGCCTCGCTCGCAATGACGTAAAATGGCCCAAATTCAACATGGCCCCTCGGGCTCTCGACCGATAAGGACGTGAACGGTTACACAATTTATTTAGCCCCACTCGTCAGGGCGGAGCCCGCCGGAGCACAGCGTTTCACGTGGGATTATTCATTGTGGTGTTCTTAGTGAGGATGTTTTTGTCGCCGAGGTCCTATAAGCAAAGAGAGCATCTCAATATGCAGGAATTTTGAGGCTAATAAATAAACCACAGCCGCTAATGGAACGGTCAAAAAAAGCTTGAAGATATCGCCCCAGCTCTTCGAAAAGCTCAGTGCGATTAAAACCACAACATACATACACAATGTGGCGGCAATCGTTTTGCCGGTTGTCCGGGCTAATCCTTCTAATACATGCGGACCTAAACGCCGACGTAGAACTGTCGCCAGAATAGCTACCTGTAAATATGAACATATCGCTGTAGCAGCAGCAAGTCCGCCTGTTCCTAAATACCAGACAAGAGTTAAATTCAACACGACATTTATAAACACCGCTACCAGTGCACTGCGGGCTGGAGTTTTTGAATCCTGTATCGAATAAAATGCGCGTGTGGCCACCTGCTGGGCAAAGTAGCCCGTCAGTCCCAGCACATAAAACGAAAGCGTCCACGTTGTTAAAATTGTATCTTTAGCGGTGAATTGGCCACGCTCAAAAATCGCAGAGACCAGAGGTCTGCCTATCGACAGCAGTCCTACCGTTGCCGGCAAAGCTACAAAAACCGCGCACCGTAGTCCTCGAGCAATCGTTTCAGCTAAGGCAGCATAGTCCTTTCTTGCCGCATCCGAACTCATTACCGGAAAGATAGCCGTGGCTAACGAAATGCCAAGCACTCCTAAAGGAAACTGGTATAGCCGTTGCGCATAAAAAAGCTGTGCCACCGCTCCCTCCCAGAGCGGATACTTTATCTGCCGGCTAAACAAAGAAAAAAACTGACCTTTCTCACTCGAACCGGAAAGCCAAAGAGCGATGAAATCATCCGCCAACGTATTAATCTGCGTTGCCGTCAATCCAAGAATCATCGGCCCCATTAGAAGAATAACTTTCTTAAAAGCCTCCGATCTGACCTGCCAAGCCGGTCGAATATAAATTCCTCTGACCCAAAGAGGCGGTAACTGAATCAACAACTGAACCAGGCCCGCCATAATCACCGCCACGGCTACAATAAAAACCTGTCTATTCGGCTGAGTTTGAAGAACCCATCCACTAAAGCAAAGTGAGCCGATAAGGAAGATATTGAGCACAATTGGGGCTGCCGCCGGAGATGCAAAGTGTCGATGCGTATTTAGTATTCCCGCTAAGATTGCCACGATGCAAATCAAAATCATGTATGGCAGCATTATAGCGCTTAGCTTCAGCTTCAACTGTGTGCCCGAATAAGTGCTGAAGAATTGGTAATATCCCCAGATTATGCCCTCCCCAAGCAGTACAATCACCGCAAGTAGCAAAAATACTACAGTTGCCACAGTAAAAGCTAAAGTGTCGGCTTTTTTTCGGTCTTTTTGTAATTGTTCACTATAAACTGGTATGAGAGATGCTGAAGCCGCCCCCTCTCCGAACAGCCGTCTGGCGAGATTAGGAATCTTGAAAGCGATTGCCCAGCCGTCCATAAGGCCGCTGGCTCCCAAAAAGTACGCGAACGTCATATCGCGCAGCATTCCCAAGACACGGCTTAGCGTTGTTAGTAAAGCGATTTGCCTAAATCCTTTTATCATAATTCGGTCATAAAAAATGAGCTAAAGTGAGCTAAAGTTACAAAATTATCCAAGGCTTTAGGTGCTCCAAGCTTTAGCTCACTTTAGGCACTTTAAACTTATCACGTCTTTCGAGCCACGGTGAAGGGTCTGCAGCGTCCGACATTATTTAGTAATCCTATCGAAGCCATGCTAACCAGCAGACTTGAGCCGCCATAGCTTACCAGAGGTAACGTCAACCCGGTGATCGGCATAAGCCCGACCGTCATACTTACATTGATAAGAACTTCAACAGTAAAGACTGCGACTATACCGATAGCAAGTAGTTTTCCAAACGGGTCGGTATTGTTCGCTGCGATTTCCAGTCCACAGCCGATAATAATCACATAAAACATCAATAAGCCCAGGCAGCCCACAAAACCCCATTGATGTGCGATGACGGCAAATATAAAGTCATTATATCTGTACGGCAAAAAATCATATTTGACAAACGGTCCCTTGCGAAAGCCATATCCTTTAGCGCCGCCGGAGGCGATAGCAAACTTTGAGCGGATCAAATGATAACCCCAATCATTCTTCCAGCGCTTCGTGCTGAATTTTCTGCCCACTAAGATTCTGCCTAAACCCGGGTTCTGCTCTGCCTTTTGGCGAACCCAGTTGCTTTGCAGCAGCACACAACTTATTCTTGTTCGTTGATATGGCCTCATCTTGTACCACAATAATGGACTTATCAGAACCGCCATTAGAATTATAATCAAAAGATGCTTAACCTTAGCCCCTGCTACGAAGAGCATTATGAATAGAATCGGCATCATTAGAATCACGGTGCCCAAATCCGGCTCCAGCAGGATCATAAGCATCGGCAGCAGTGTCAGAATGAATGGCCCGATAAGAGCACTGAAATTACGGTAATTACTGCGATATCGTAGATACCAGGCCAACGCCAGCACAAAGGCGAGCTTGCAAAGTTCTGATGGTTGTATAGCGGGCAGTTGCCTGCCTGCTATTTTGAATATAATCCATCTATGAGCGCCGTTGATCTCCGGCACAAAAGGAATGTTTATAACGAATCTACCAAGCAGTAATAAACCCAGAAGCAGTAGCAAAAAGACGTATATCGGGAAACTGAAAGCCCCCAGGCGGCGGTAATTTAATAAATTAACGGCTGTAAAGACTAAAAAGCCGATTACTGCGAATACGAGCTGTTTCTTCCATAAATTGACCAAATCGCCGGTCTGATTAGCAAGGCTGGACTCAGCGGGATTGCCGACCGCATAGATAGTACCTATACCAATAGCAACCAAAGCCAAAGTGCTCGCCAGCAGACATAATCTTACGAATTTAAGCCGTCCTTGTAGAAAATTGTACATATCTGCAAAAATAACACAGAGTTGCTAAACTGCATATAATAAAAGCAGGAGCAAGCCTCAAATATGAGATTGTTCGATTTTTTACCTTGATTTTCATGGGCATTTATGATATATTATAAGAAGTCTTAACTGACGTAAATCAGTGGTTGTTATATACATGCATACTTTTTTGCCTGTGGGCAAGAAAGGAGGAGAAAAACAAGGAAGCTTGTTTATCCGTTTTTCCTTCTGGCCGGACCAACATCCTAAGGAGAGGTGAGTTTACCTGCTGAAAAACGGGCAGGTGATTATTTCTGATGTTTTTATAAAGCAGTACTGTTATTATAGCAAAACCAAGATAGTGTAGAGTGCGTAATTCTGCGAAGAAGAAAGGATGGTTTATTGTGAAGAATATGGCAATAGCATTAACATTGTTTTTACTTGCTGGCTCAGCGTGGGCTGCTGACGTCGCCATCACCTGTACAGATGAAGGTGGCGGTGTAGTCCGTATCGACTATGCAGTGACAGGTACACCGAAAGTAAGGGCGTTTGCTCTGGATATTATGGTTGATGCAGGTACTATTGATGAAATTTCAGATTTCAAAGTTGGTGAGAGTGTCGCCGACGACAAGGGCTACGGCATATTTCCTGCTAATTTTAGCAGATACATTACCATAGATCCTGAGACCGGTGAAGTCACAACGTGGGATGTAAATGATTATACACCTATAGCCGACCCTTGTGATCCGGGCGCACTGGGTGGTCTGGGCACCAATGGTATCACTATTGAGATGGGCGCACTTTATTATCCCTCTGACGATAGCTCTCCAAATGCTCCGGACGACACGGGCATACTTTGTAAAATCGAAGTCAGCGAAAGCGCCAATGTGAGCATTAGTGAAAATGCAACCCGTGGTGGAATAGTATTGACAGATCCGTCCGTTAGTCCAAACGCCGTGCAATTAAACGGCTGTGCGGTGACTGTCAATCCAGTTGGAGACACCAGCCCCGACGCTGATTGTCTGCCCAGCAGCTTTTCGACATACAGCGACTGGGTGGTGCTGGGCAAGCCCGCCTGCTGGTGCTCGAAGTATCAATGCGACGGTGATACAGACGGCCAAACTTCCGGCTTCCCGCTCAACTATCGTATCTTCACCGGCGACCTGACCTTAATCGTGGACAACTGGAAAAAGACCATCGATGACCCGACTCTTAATCCCTGTGCGGATATTGACCATAAAGATTCGGGCTTTCCATTCAGGTACCGTGTTTTCACCTCCGACCTGGCTAAGATTGTAGCTAACTGGAGAAAGACGGATATGAACCTGCCTGGTGATTGCCCAAGGCCTGAGTAAAATAGAGCTAATCCCGTTAGAGATCCTAAATCTATCAGCTTTGTCCTATTCGATAGAGCCAGGATTTCTAACGGGACTAATTTAGTTTCATGCGATAATTGTGGGGTAGGATATTAATATTCTTTTCGGTAGGGGGGTAATGATGAAAAACGTATTATTAGTTGTAGTAGCTGTTTTAACAACAGCCACCGTGGCCAATGCAAATCTAGTCCTTAATGTAGATGAAGCTACAAATACCATAGGTATTAGCGGTGATGGTGCAACAGCACCATCTATAGCAGCCTATCTGTTTGTTGAAGGTCTCGGCTCAATCGCGGGCGGCAATATGATTTATCCGGGAACTCTGGCGGCTTACGATGACCTGGAAGCTATTGCTGCTGATCTAGGGATAAGCCCGGCGGATACATTAGCTGCTTTTCAAAACTTTTTAGATAAACCGAGCCTTGCCGACCTTAGCCTAATAACTTTGGCCGATGGGGTCATTCCTCCGGCGCCACTGCAGGGCCTATTAGTTGAGGGCATCGGTCTGACCAGAGCTGGTCCGGTTGTGCTGACTCTCGTGTCCGATGACTTTGCGACTGTTTATGACACCAAGATATTATCCATCCCTGAACCGCTCTCCATAGCCCTGCTGGGTCTTGGTGGTTTGTTCCTGCGGCGTCGCCGGTGACAATCGCAAACTATGGATTAGCATTTTGAGCGAGGCGATAATGATAATGCCTCGCTTTTTTATTGCAAATTCTACTTCGCCGGTTAGTATGTAAAGCCGTCGCCGTTCCGAACTGCGGCGAGGGCTTCGACTGAGCTTAGCCAAACGTCCTCAGTCGAGCCGCGACGGCTATAAATTAGTAATCAACGATAAGTTTACAGAGAGACATCAATGAAATTAATCCCGTTAGAAATCCTAAAGAAATCGATTTTGTTTTATCCGATAGAACAAAGATTTCTAATGGGACTAAAGGCTGTAATTACCCTATTCTTAGTGTGGATATTCTTAGGCGCGTTCGGCTGTCAAAAACCTAACAAACAGTCATCTTCTGATAGAGCTATTTTGCCGCCGGATATCGCAGGAACGTGGAAAGCCCAGGACAGTCCATGGAAGATAGTTTTGAGTCCCGATGGAAAAGTATCTTCAGCGGTTATTCCTATGGGTGAAATTGAGATTAAACCCAATCGGACAACAAAGGTTAAAATGAAAGATGGTAGTATCAGCACCTTCACAACTGGTGATTGTGTTGTTGAGTACACACCCATAAATAGAGAGCTGTACGTCTGTATTGAAATGGAGAAGATTCACATTAAGTTCTTAGATAATGTGATTACCGGCAATAGCACCGATAGATTCGTTGGCTCTGTTTCGCAAGAAGGTAGATTCTGGATGGCTGACTGGATAACTGTTTTTGACTACGGCCCGAGTTTCCCCCAGGAGCCGAATGATATAGCTGCTAAGCCGTTAGTATTCGAGAAGGTGGAGACAGAACAAAAAACAGAAAAAGATAACAGGTTATCAGAGAATCATACGGTTCATATCAAGTAAATGTTTGTCCGCATATTTGGTTTTATTACAAGACCAGAGCCGCCGGTAACTGATTTAGCTCTAATTTACCTCTGTGAATCTTCAATTTAATAGCAGATTATCCGGCAGCAGCGTATATAATTCTTAGGGTTGCTATAGCTCAATAATAGCTTTTTGGCTTGACCCCGCGGCGAATTCCGCTAAACTGATTATTCTTAAAAATTGATGTGAGCAAAGAGACCTTTAAGGAGACAATTGGTGGCTTACAATTGCGTTGTTCTGGCCAAGCAGGTCCCTGATACCAAAAGGATTACTGGCCAGGTTATGAACGATGACGGCACTGTAAATCGTTCCGCCTTACCTGCTGTTTTCAATCCGGAAGACCTCAATGCCCTCGAATTAGCTCTACAAATCAAGGATAAATTTGGTGGTTCTGTTACAGTTATATCTATGGGGCCGCCAGCAGCGGCTGCAATTCTTCGCGACTCACTTTTCCGTGGAGCCGACGATGCCGTCCTGATAACCGACCCCGGCTGTGCAGCCAGTGACACCCTGGCAACCAGTTACATCCTGAGCTGTGCGGTAAGGAAAATTGATTACGACATCGTTCTTTGTGGCAGACAGGCAATTGACGGCGACACCGCACAAGTAGGCCCGCAATTGGCGGAGAAACTGGGTATTACGCAGATTACATACGTCGAAGAGCTTACGGACCTCGCCGGCAAAATTATAACGGTGCGGCGAAATATCGGAAACGGCTGGCAGCAAGTGAAAACAAAACTTCCAGTTCTGTTGACCGTTACCAGCGATGCAAATGAGCCGAGGGTCGCCGCAGCAAAGAAAATGATGAAATACAAAAACGCGCGCACGCCGGTAGAGGCGGAAAGGGAAATCAGAGAAAAGATGACAGACAACAGAGCCGCGACCGTCAGGGAGCGGATGACAGAAGACAGAATACAGAAGACGCAGTTTTTAGCCCCCATCCCTGCGGTGGGGGGCGGAAGTCAGAAATCAGAAGACAGAATACGGAAGGCGCAGTTTTTAGCCCCCACCCCTGCGGTGGGGGGTAGGAATGAGAATACAAAAATCAGCGAGGAAGAAATAAAAAAACTTGTTGAGCAGCAATGTGATAAATTACAGCAGAAAGGTTTATTGATTAAGAAATGGGATTTAGGCTTTATCGGTGCGGATTTGAACAGGTGCGGGCTAAGCGGCTCACCAACAAAGGTCCACCGTATTCAAAGCGTCGTCCTGGCCGCCAAGGAGAGCAAAGAAATCCGGCCGACCGATGGAGGAATCGCTGATATGATACACGAGCTAATCGAAGATAAGGTAATAGCATAACCTGAACAATAGGAAAATCGCAAGTGGCTGACAAATGCCCAATGTGCAATTCGGATGTAGAGAAACCTACATATTACAAAAGTAATGGGACGTCTATGCACAGTTATTCCTGCCCGAGATGCGGTAAATTTGATATGCAATATAATTTCAGTCACCAGTTGCCAATGCTTCTGAATAATGACATTAAGAAAATCGCAGTTCTTAGCAACTGGATCCGAACACGATATGAGGTAATAGCAAAAGAACCAACAGATGAACAGTTTTATAGAAAAACGGTAACCGTTCACACAGAAAATAAGGCGTTTTTGTGTCATTGCGAGGCCTTTAGGCCGAAGCAATCTCAAAAACGTACGATTTTAGATTGCTTCGCTTCGCTCGCAATGACAAAAATGCGGTTTTCCCGTGAACGCTTACGAAAAACGATAATCCTTGATGAGCAATTGATGAATTCCATTATCAAGAATCCACCTCTCTCACCTGCCGAACAGGCAGATAACTTTGTTCGTTGGATAGGAGATAATGTTCAGTCTGGCGGTCAATATATTGAAGTACATAAACCAAGAATTTTAGCGGTTATTGGATCTATAGACGAGGCGGAATTTTAATCGTTTTATGTCGTTGCGAGCTATGCCCCTTAGGGAGCGAGGCAGTCCTTAAGGACTCCATAGGAGAGCCGAGCGTGGCAATCTATCTCCTTCGGAGGTTTGAGATTGCTTCGGTCGCTTCGCTCCCTCGCAATGACACTATTATACAAAATACGACATACGCGATACGCAATACGATATACGAATAGAAAAGTTCTCGGTATTCGAAGGCTTGACGCGTGTCCAGCCGTGCCGGAAGTAAATATCGATTAAGGCCGAATCGTCCGGCCAGGAAGGAAAGTAAAATGAATATTTATGTGGGTAATTTGTCACACGATGTGACAGAAGATGATTTGCGTCAGGCTTTTGAGGCTTTCGGCCAGGTCAGTTCCGTCAACATCATAAAAGACAGGTTTACAGGTGAGTCCAGAGGATTCGGATTTGTAGAAATGCCTGCCAGAACCGAGGCAAAAGAAGCGATCACCGGCTTAAACGACCAGGATATGAAAGGCCAAGCCGTAAATGTGAACGAGGCCCGACCCAGACCGGAGAGCCGCAGGCCCAGTGGCGGTGGCGGCGGACGCGGCGGCTTTGATCGTGGCCGGGGTGGAGGTGGCGGACGCGGCGGACGCGACGGACGTGACAGACGCAGATTCTAAAAAATCACCCCCGTGCTTTTCTTGCCCCTGCCCCCATTCTTGCTTTCGCAATCGCCGGGATGGCTAATGCCAGAAAGCATGGGGGCAGCAAGAACGGAGACACCAACGAAGGAATCTAAGATATGATACTCGAGCTGATTGAAGATAAGACAATTATTTCCTGAAGTGTAAATGAGTGATGAGTGAAACGCTATCAGGAAACCAGGATATCAGGTAGTGGGCTTCAGGTTATCAGGGTATCAGGTTAATTGTAATTGTCTCTGAGACTCTGATGTCCTGATATCCCGGTATCCTTATTTACGCATTCACATATAAACGCATAAACGAACTACGAGATACGAATTATGACTGACGTAAACAGAAAAGGTGAAGTTTGGGTTTTTGTCGAGCAGCATAACGGAAAATTAGAGGATACTCCACTTGAGCTGATGAGTAAGGCCCGCCGATTAGCCGACACACTCGGCGTGAAAGTGGCTGCTATTCTTTTGGGTAGTGACATCGAAGACCTCTCAATAAAATTAATACAATATGGCTCTGATAAGGTATATGTAGTCGAGCACCCGCTACTGCGAACATACCAGACAAACAGCTACGCTAAAGTAATAGTCGATTTAATTCACAAGCACAAGCCACAGATAGTGCTTTACGGAGCAACAATCGCAGGCCGGGATTTGGCTCCACGGATTGCAAGTGCCGCAAAGGCTGGCCTGACCGCCGACTGCACAGACCTGCAAATCGGCGACCACAAGACTTTTAAAGATAAAAAGCTGCACAAGAATCTGCTGTTTCAGATAAGGCCTGCCTTCGGCGGAAATATCATCGCTACTATCATCAATCTCGACCGCTGGCCCCAAATGGCTACCGTCCGTGAAGGCGTAATGCCTATGCCGGAGCCGGATGTCACCCGTAGTGGTGAGATTATCGAAGAGAAAATAAAACTTTCGCAACAGGACCTGCCCCTGGAGATTCTCGACGAGCACAAACGCCCGAAAAAAGTCGATCTCAAAGCGGCAAGAGTAATCGTTGCCGGCGGAGCAGGCGTGGGCAGCAAGGATAATTTCAAGCTTATCTGGGACTTGGCAAACAGTCTTGGTGCGGCACCGGCTGCTTCCAGAGCGGCGGTGGACCTGGGCTTTATCGACCGCGACCACCAGGTTGGACAGACCGGTACAACGGTTCGGCCGAGCTTATACATAGCTGTCGGAATCAGCGGCGCAATTCAGCATCAGGCAGGAATGAGCCAGAGCCAGAAAATAGTCGCCATCAACAATGATCCTGAAGCACCAATATTTCAGGTCGCACACTATAAGATAGTCGGTGACTTAAATGAAGTCTTGCCCAAAATGATAAAGGCTATCAAGGAAAAGAGTGTTAAAGAAGAAAGGATATTGATGAGTCGAGCTTAGCTGTCATTGCGAGCGCAGCGAAGTCCCTTGGGGACCACGCTCGGCTCTCCTATGGAGTCCTTACGGACTGCCTCGCTCCCTAAGGGGCATATCTCGCAATGACGTAGGGGCACCGTACAAACAGGAAAGGTTATGGCGAACTTTTACAAGGACAATGAAGATATACAGTTTTTATCCAGGCATATTGACCTGCGCAGGCTGGCTGAGATTTGCGAAGAAAATTTTAGATTCGCAAGCGAATTCGACTACGCGCCGGCTAACGCCGATGAGGCGATACAAAACTATCATTTAGTTCTGGACTCGCTCGGGCAGTTAGCCGCGGAATTTATTGAGCCGCGTGCCGAAGATGTCGACCGAGATGGAAATATCCTCAACGGAGACGGCTCGGTGACACGTCCGAAGGGACTGCAGGAATCGCTCGAAAAGCTTGCTCAGGCTGAGGCCATGGGTTTTACACTGCCGCATCGCTTCGGAGGCTTGAACTTTCCGAATCTCGTTTACTCAATGGCTATCGAGATTATCTCTCGCGGCGATGCCGCACTTATGAACATCTTCGGCTTGCAGGGAATAGCGGAAACGATTAACGCTTTTGCCTCAGAAGAAATTAAGCAACAGTATCTGCCAGACTTTGCTGCGGGCAAGGTCACGGGCGCTATGGTATTGACCGAGCCGGACGCCGGTTCAGATTTGCAGTCAATCAAGGTTTCGGGCCACGATATGGAGGCAGAACAGCCCGCCACGGTCTATCAAGATGCACAAGGCAATTGGTTCATTCGCGGCGTCAAGAGATTCATAACCAATGGCTGTGGCGAGATTATGCTTGTACTTGCCCGCAGCGAACCTGAAATCTCCGACGGCCGAGGCCTGAGTCTGTTTCTCGTCGAGCGTGGCCCTTGGGTGAAGGTGCGCCGCCTGGAAGAAAAGCTCGGCATCCACGGCAGCCCGACGTGCGAGCTGTTTTTCAAAGACGCTCCGGCCAAGCTAATCGGCGAACGCCAGCGTGGCCTAATAACGTATGTTATGAGCCTGATGAACGGCGCCCGTATCGGCATAGCCGCTCAGTCGATGGGCATCGCCGAGGCTGCTTTTCGCGTAGCTCGTGATTATGCCGCCAGCAGGAGGCAGTTCGGCGTAGCTATCGAAAAGCTGCCGGCCGTACGCGACATGCTGATTGATATGAAAATTGCCATCGAAGCCGGTCGGGCACTTCTGTACGAGACATCAAGAGTGGTTGATATGCAAATTAGCTACGCCAAACGGCTCGAATCTAACCCGCCCGAAGATAAAGACTTGGCCAGACAGTTGAAGAGCCGGTCCCGGCAGTATAAAAGATACGCATCAATGCTGACGCCGATGAGCAAATACTATTGCTCTGAGATGTGCAATAAGGTTGCTTATGATTCTATCCAGGTTTTAGGCGGCAGCGGCTATATGCAAGACTATCCGTGCGAACGACACGCCCGTGATGCTCGAATCACCACCATCTACGAAGGGACAAGTCAACTGCAAATTGTTGCCGCCGTTCGTGGCGTCTGCAGCGGAACCGCTGAAAATTTTATCACCGAGCTTTCTAAGCAACAGTTCGGCTCTGAGCTGAACGACCTGCTTGAAAAATTGGCTGAGGGGACAGAACAATTGAAAAGATCAATAGCATTTGTAAAAGAAAACGGCCCTGAATATATGGACCTTTACGGCAGGCCGTTAGTCGATATAGCAATAGACCTGATTAATGGTTATTTATTGTGCAGTCAGGCAAGTACCGATGTTGATATGCAAATCGCTGCTGAAAACGACACAAAAGTCCCAATGAAAAAACACAAAGCTATGACCGCACGCAGATATATCACCAAGAATGCACCCCAAATTGCAGCGTTAGCAGAGACAATTTGTAGCGGTGATAAATCAACCTTCCGCCAGTATGAAGTCCTTGTCGGTCCAGTGCCGGAACCAGGATAAAATCATTGTAAATTATCGATAGTCAATTGTATAATGAAACCCCGGCAAAAACCGCTGGGGTTTTTTGCTATCCGGAATGGATTTGGCAGGACTCGTCTCGGCGGATTGTCTTTGTGTAACGTTTTGTCGAAGCGGGAAACACCGAGCCGTAGGCAGACTCCGCCGAAGAGTTTCGTCTGCTCAAAGGCGGACCGGAAAAGGATTTTTATTTTCCAGCAGTTATTTGACCAAAAAAGGAAAAGGATATGGGACAGCCAATCAGCAAATTAACCATCAAAGGATACAAGTCCATTCGAAATCTTGAGAACTTCGAGCTTCGAAATCTCAATATCCTGATTGGCCCAAACGGGGGAGGGAAAAGCAATTTTGTCAGTTTTTTTGAGCTTTTGCAGGCAATTGCGGAAGAAAAGGGTTTGCCCAATTTCTATGTCGAAAGAAAAGGAGGCGCAGATAAATTTCTTTATTTGGGCTCGAAAGTAACTCAGTCAATCAAATTTGAGTTATTAATGAATTCGCTCCCCAAATATACGAAGGAACTCTCCGTTACCCTTAATGATAATTTCTCCGCTTCGACGCAAACAATTACTGTTGGCCCAAATTATGCAGATCTAAAACCCCATGATATTGAGAAACACTTTTCAAGTCTTATTGTTTATCATTTTCATGATACCAGTGATTTTGCAGCGGTAAAAAGAGCCTGCACAAAAAGAGATTATGAATATTTGCGTCCGGACGCAAGTAACTTGGCGGCGTTTCTGCTTTTTCTTAGGAAAAAGCATGAAAAAGAATATAAATATATCTGCGAAACGATTCAATTAGCGGCCCCATTTTTCGACGATTTCTTATTAAGAGATTCTTTGGATAATCCGGACGAAACGTTGTTGGAATGGCGGCAGAAAAATTCGGATTATCCGTTTCATCCCAGTCAGATATCAGATGGCACATTACGCTTTATCTGTCTTGCGACGGCGCTTCTTCAACCCAATCCACCTTCAACGATTTTATTAGATGAACTGGAGCTTGGCCTTCATCCATTGGCATTGGCGTTATTAGCTGAGTTGATTAAAAAAGCTTCTCTTAAAACGCAGGTTATTGTGGCTACTCAATCGGCCAGTTTGATTAGTCACTTCGATCCCCAAGACGTTATTGTTGTTGAACGGAAAAATGAAGAATCTGTATTCAGAAGACTTCCACTAGAGAAATTAAAACAATGGATTGACGATTATTCTCTCGGCGAACTTTGGGAAATGAATCTTTTGGAGGGGAGGCCGGAGAATGAATAGGATTCGCGTGCTTGTGGAAGGCCAGACGGAGCGAGCTTTTATCAGAGATATTTTAAAACCTTATTTTGACTCTCGCCAGATTGACTTACATGCGGTTATGCTCAGGCGACAAGGTGGGATACCCCAGTATGCTAAAGCTAAAGATGTTATTGTGAGATCTTTGAAAGAAGATGCTGCTTTGATTTGTACAACGATGGTTGACTTTTATGGAATGCCTACGGACTGGCCCGGTAGAGATCAGGTAAATCATTGCCAAAATTCCGCAGAAAAAGCTGGTGTAGTCGAATGCAGCATTTTGGAAGATATTGCGGGGTCTTTGGGAAATTCTTTTAATCCTCGTCGTCTTATGCCTTATGTTCAAATGCACGAATTTGAAGCATTGCTCTTTTCATCTCCTAAGAAATTATCGGAGAGCCTTGGCGATAAAAAGCTATCTTCCATATTCTTGACAATACGAAATAAATTTTTAACCCCTGAAGAGATTAATGATCATTATGATACCTGCCCTTCGCGGAGAATTGAAGTAGTGTTTCAAGGTTTTAGAAAAACAATAAATGGCATAACCGCAGCAAGTCAAATTGGTTTAGAAACAATGCGTCAGGAATGTCCGCATTTTAATGAATGGATTACAAAGTTAGAAAATATTAGGAATCAATAAAATTTTATGCTCAAAGCCGTAATATTTGATTTCGATGGCGTAATAACCGATTCTGAGATTCTGCACCTTCGCGCTTTCAATCGCGTTTTGACAAAATACGACATCGAGATAGCAACGAGGGATTACTACAAAGAATATCTCGGCTTAACGGATGTTGATTGCTTTACTCTGGTTGCGGAGAGGAACCGTCTCTTAGCCCCCGCCCCTGTGGCGAGGCTAATTGACGGCCAAGAAATCGAAAACTTAGTTCGGCAAAAAAACCGGATATTCGAGGAACTGGCCACAAGCGAAGGCAGAATAATCGAAGGTGTACGTGACTTTTTGCAGATGCTCAAAGAAAATAATGTGCCGATGGCGATATGTTCCGGTGCTGTTCGAGCTGAGATCGAGCTAATATTAGAGCAGGCCCGATTGCGTCGTTTCTTTGAGGTGATAGTTTCCGCAGAGCAAGTCAAAAAAGGAAAACCCCACCCCGATGGATTTCTGTTAACTCTGCAAAAACTAAATAACAACCGTCAGCCTCTAACTAAGGCTGAGCAATGCGTTGTAATAGAAGATTCACATTGGGGACTCCAAGCCGCTATAAAGGCAGGAATGCACACCGTTGCCGTAACCAATTCTTACGATGCCGACCAATTGAGCCTGGCTGAGAAAATCGTCACTCGCCTGGACCGGTTGACCATAGAGAATTTGCAGGGGCTTTGTGCATGATTATCTTATCCGCATGGGCAAGAAATTTACATAGCCTACGTTTCTAATTCACTATCTGTTTATCTGCAACGCGCCTGGACCTGCAAGAGGAACTTCAAATTTACCAGTTTTCGGATCGTATATAATCCTCTCGACAAGAGCACCATTAAAGTAGCAAGGCTCAGCTTCATCGCCTTCAACCTTCAGAATCGATTTCTCACGATCATAAAACAACTTACTGCCACGCAACTCATTACCTTCTTCCTCTTTATACGTAATACCGCCAGAGGCTGTCAGCATTGAAAGCTCATTCTGAGCATCTGCAATCTGCACAAAACCGACTTCAGCATGAGCTGCGGTAGCCGTAACCTGTCGGCCTGAGCTACCATTGACAACGGGAAAGTAATCTATCCGAAGCGCCCGACCAGGCTCAGCATCAGCAATAATCCTATTATCCTCAATAAAATACTTCACCGTAGCAAAATCACGCAGAAAGGCATAGCACGGCTGGCGTAAACTAAACTTGCCACTCTGTTGCTCATTAGAGTCTTCAACATTTGAATTATTCAGTATTATCATCCCCGGCCCGTTGGCTATAAATATCTGCCGGCTTGCATCATAGTCTGACCCGGTGCTCTCTAATTCAACTCCACTTAGCAATTTCCCTTTCACTGTCTTGACAGTCTGGAGCTTAACTGTGCCGCCCTCAGCAGTCAGATGCTCTATATTTGAATTGCTATTCGTTTTGTCCGAGGTAAGATTCGCTGTAACCTGCGGTGCCGATAGGGTGTATTTATGCTGGATATCATTCGGCTCAGTTCGGCTCATCGTGCATATACAATCGCCTTGGAAGATAACCCGTTTTGCCGTCGAGAGAAATTTGGCCTCTTTCTGGGCGGTAATATCCACCGGCATAGTGGTTTGCGGGCCTTCAGCTTCCGCTACATCATTGACGTAGAAAGTAAGCTCCAACGGGCCGGCAGCGACGGTATTTTCATTTACGAGATCATAATCGATTCTATCAGCTATAAATATCGTTCGATCCTCGCTGTCATTAAAATCATGAAATGGTTTTGTAGCTGGGCCGGCTCCATTAATTACAGGTTGATTAAAATCATTCTGTATTACGGTGGAGTCCATCGGAATAATCATAATTCCATTGTCACAGGTAACAATTGTATCACGAGATGCCTGAGCAGATCCCTGTTCGCCTTCCCGCAAGGCAGGGTCCCTCTGCAGGGGCAAGGTTGTCCCCGTAAAAGCGGGGATCGGCCCGCTATCTTTGGAGTCAACAACGACGTCATGTATATTTTCAGCCTTGCTGGTGGTTTTAAGCGTGTCCTGAGCTTGTCGAATGGATTCGTTAGGTTCGCCATCCGTGGCCTTAGACCAGAAAATGCTGTTGATGGAAAATCTATCCTTAGTAAAAACCAGTTGCTCGGGAGAGTCTATCACAACATTTTTGCTGAGCACACACCGATAATATTGGCCTTGTCCTTGCTCAGCAGTCCGCCATTGGCGGATCCGGTTATTTGGAGTCCCTTTTTGTTTTTGAGCGTCCCGCCCCTGTGGCGGGGTGGATTGAGACTGGTGCTTGCTTTGCTGTTGTGACGTTCGTGAAAATAAAGACGCCCAGGAATCCTTGAGGTGCAGAGCTGCCAATTGAACTATTCTGAATAATTCGAGACGCTGCAGTTGGTCATTATAAATAAGCACCAAGCCTGTGCCCAGCATTTGAGCATCCCGGGAAACGAATCTAACAGGCCCGGGTGTTGAAAGTAACGATTTTTCACTGATAAAAGTAACGTTATCAAGATAAATAAAACTTTCATTGATGTCACTGCCGGACTCGGGCAAAATATGAACAACTACATTGCCGGTAAATGTCGCGCCCTTTGGGCTGGGTCCTCCGATAGCACTTTCAACCTGAACCTTTCCTTTCTCGGCTGTGACGGAACATTTGAAATTGTTCTGAAGAATATTCAAGTATGGCTTTTCAATTTCCCATTCACCTTCCACTTGATGTAGGAGCTCTTCGAAGCCGAATTCTCTATCAACTCGTCCATTTTTGAGGTGCCGGAATACGGGCTTTTTAAGAGCATCAATTCCAACATCAGCAATTTTGCCAATTTCATCATTGAAATCTCCAACATTGCTCTCAGCAAGTGGGTTAATTGAAATTGCCCCTATATCACGATCAATCTGTGGGGCCGTGCTTAACCGGCTATAAAGCATATATGCGGCAAGCACTGCTGCAAGGGAAATAAGGCCAATAAGGATTGTTCGCAACTTAGGGTCCATAAAATATCATTTTGCCATTATGGCAAGTATCTTTTCATGAGCTTTTGCCATTTGCCTGTATTTTTCAGGATGTATTCTATTACTTCCCGCACCGCGCCGCAGCCGCCGGAACGAGTAGTTACGTAGTCGGCATGTTGTTTGACCTCGTCAACTGCGTTGGCAACTGCTACTCCGAAGCCAACGTATCGAATTGGCGGCAAATCCGGCAAATCGTCCCCAATATAAGCTATCCTGTCTGGTTGGAGACCTTCCTGCTCAAGAAATTTCTTAAGCGCATCGAGCTTGTTGTGACAATCCTCAAATACGTATTCGACTTCAAGCTGCTCGGCACGGTATCTTGTAGGCTCTGACCGTCTGCCACTTAGGAAAGCTATCTTTAGTCCTGCTCTATGCCACAAGCGAATGCCGTGTCCATCCAGCACATTAAAAAACTTGCTTTCGCTGCCGTCGCCGTTAACTATTATCGTTCCATCCGTCAGGACACCATCAACATCGATGACCAGAACCTGTATTTCCGCAAGGTTTGTCATAGCAATATCAAATGTCAAAAATCAAATTGCTTTGCAGAAAAGGCTTGCTGTCATTTCGACCGAAGCCCCCGTTTCTGCTTTCGCAGAAAGCACGGGTGCGAAGCGGAGAAATCTATTCAAAACAGATTTCTCGACTCGCCTGCGGCTCGCTCGAAATGACGTTGTGTTAGGTTTTCTACCAAGCAAAACCAAATATCAAAACTACATATTGCTCTATGGCTTATCCAACGATTTTTATTGTCACTATATCCTGCACGTCTATTAAGCCGACGGGCTTGCCGTCCGCATTAACTACCGGCAGGTCATCGATTCTGTATTTATGGAAGATAGCAGTCGCCTCGGAGGCGAGGGCATCGGCTCTTATTCTTTTACAATCCGCCGTCATAACGTTACCGGCTTTTAAGTTAAAGGCCTTTGGCCCTTTCTGGGTCATCAAACGTCGAAGGTCCGCGTCGGTAATTATGCCAGTCAGTTTCCCTTCTTTGCCGACAACCATCATGGCTCCATGACGTTTCACATCGTAGGTCTTCTCAAGCAATTTTTCTATTGTATCGTCAACTTCCACAACAGGCAGTTTCTCGCCTTGTCTGAACATCATTGATTGCTCTACCGTCATCAGCTTTGCACCAAGTGAGCCGCCTGGGTGAAATCTTACATAGTCCTCGACACTAAATTTTCGTGCCTTCATAACGGTAAGTGCAAGTGCGTCGCCAACCGCCAGCATACAAGCAGTAGAAACACTTGGAGCAACGCCAAGCGGACAAGCCTCATTCATTTTACCCATACATAACACAATGTCGCTGTGCTCGCTCAAAGTTGATTGGCTATCGCTAGTGATGGCGATGAGTTTGATTTGCAGTTGCTTGACCAAATTTATCAACCGAAGAACTTCATCGGTTTCGCCGCCATAGCTTAGAACAATCACTATATCGTTTTTACGCAGCCTGCCCAGGTCGCCGTGGACAGCCTCGGCTGGATGAAGGAAATGGCTGGGTGTTCCGGTCGAAGCCAGTGTAGCGCTTATCTTTTGCCCAATTATACCTGCTTTGCCGATACCGCTTACTATTGTCGAGCCGTTGCACTTATAAATCATCTCGCAGGCTTGCACAAAGGATGCGTTAACAATCGGCGCAACAGCACTTATCGCCTCCGCTTCGGCTTTAATTACGTTCCGTGCATAGTCGAGATCGAATTCCACCGAACCTTTAACTCGTCTAACCGTATCCAGCTTTGGCTTTATACGCTGGCCTGCGTCCTTAATATTAGCGAGGAATTGTAGGTCTGGTCTTTTAGACATAAATTAACCTCTCTGTATATTTATTACTTTTTCCCGCGTCACTATTTTACCACAGGCTGACACACGGTCGTTTAAAAAACCTATATTATAACTTTACTACACTGCCCCGTTCATTATAACAGACTAAGTCGTGTTTTTCGCCGGAATAGTCCGGCACAGAATGGATGACTACGCGTTTGCCGCTGAGCTGCTCTATCTCTGCAATCGCTGCTCTTTTTTCATTCTGCAGATAGTCTGCAACCTCCGGCGCGGCAGACAGCTCAATGCGCTGTATTTGCTTCCTCGAAGCTGAGAGGTTCAACAGCCGAATAACCTCAATAGCCGATGATTCATGGCTTTTTATAAAACCAGTGCCTGCGCAATACGGGCATGCCAAGTAAGTGCTGAATTGCAGTGAAGGCCGTATCCTTTGTCGAGTCATCTCTACAACGCCGAATCTGCTTATCCTCATTGTTCTTGTTCGAGCACGGTCGGCCTTGACTACATCCCGAAAGACTTTTTCCACATCCTTACGGTGTTTCTGCGAGCGCATATCAATAAAATCGCAAATTATTAAGCCTCCCAAGTCTCGCAATCTGAGCTGACGGGCGATTTCCGGCGCCGCTTCCATATTACTCTCGTATGCGGTCTGATCAGCGCTTTTGTGGCCCCGGTATCGGCCGCTGTTGACATCAATAGAGACCAGCGCCTCGGTCTGTTCAATTACAATGGAGCCGCCGCTTTTGAGCTGAACTGTGCGGGACTGGATTTTAGTAATTTCGTCCTCTATCTCGTATCTGTAAAACAGTGGCACCTTACTGTCATAATACTTTACCCTTCGTTTCAAACGGGGGTAAGCCTGGGCAAGAAAGTCTTTGATTTTTCGCACCACATATTCAGAATCACATACTATGTTGGTTATCTTGCTATTAAAAACATCTCTCAAGGTCCTAATGACTAAATCCGATTCCTGATAAAGCGCAGCCGGTGCTTTTTCACTCTCCATCCTCTTTTGGATGGCTTTCCATAATCGCATTAGATATCTCAAATCATTTTGTATATCCTTTTTTGAGCATTCTTGTCCTGCTGTTCTAATAATAAAGCCTTGTCCCTTCGGGGGATTGCTTTGCTCAAGAATTTGTCTTAATCTTGTACGTTCCTCCTCCTCCTCTATCTTGTGTGAGACTCCATGCTTTTTCATCCACGGCATCATAACCAGATATTTGCCCGGCAGGGCGAGATATGTGCTGAGTGTTGGCCCTTTGGTCTTTAAGCCTTCTTTAGTTACCTGAACAATAATTTCATTGCCTTTGCGAAGACAATTCTGGATGGGCGGGCGCTCCTTTAGTGACTTCCTCCGTCCGATGTTTTCTGCAGTACTACCGCGAGCCCCGGGAAAATATCGAGGGTGCAGGTCGCTAATGTGAAGAAAGCCGTTTTTATGTAAGCCAATATCTATAAAAGCCGCCTGTATGCCGGATTCAATATTTACTACCCTGCCTTTATAAATATTACCGACGTGACTGCTCAGGCTCGCTCTTTCTAAATACAGCTCCTCAAGTACACCGTTCTCAACGACAGCTACCCTACATTCCTCACTCTCAGCCACATTTATCAGCATCTCTCTTGACATATTCTATCCTCGTATCTCATATCTCGTACAGCGTATTTCGTAATTTTGTTTTACCCTTTACGCTTCACGAGATACGAATTGCACATTCGTGCGCCGTACAGGTGCTGTTAATTTTTCTGCATCTATCTCCAACAGCTTCAGAATCTCATCAACTCGTATCGAACCGGATGATGTGATTTTACATACAATTACTATGTCTCTGCTGTCCAGCTCAATCGATTCTAAAAAAGGCCTAACGTCCACACGCCTGAATTTTGAAACTTTTATTTCCCTGTGCCGTTCTATAATGAGACTGTCGCTTGCCAGCAGGTGCTCGATCGTGGCAGTTAACTTATCATTTACACAGACCGGCTGAACCGGCACTATATAGGTAGCTAAACACGGCTGGACAGGCTTATTAGTTTTAGCAAGACTTACCGAAAGCAGCTCACAGCCTTGCGGCACCTGCTCCGAAAGCCTGTCTTCAATTGTATTGCGTATTGCGTATTGCGTATTGCGTGACTTTTTAGTGTCACAAACGTTTTCTATCGTGTTTGGCGCCTCTTTCGCACGACGCATCACGCACGACGCATCACGAATAAGCATCCAAACGCATAGCAGTTCATCATCCGATTCAACGCCGACAGGCCTTGGCAAAGGTAAAGATAATTTCGGATGCGGATTGAAGCCTTGACTGTGCCGGACTTTGATACCAGCTCGGGCGAAGGCCCGCTGGAAAACCTTGAGCATCTCAGCGTGGGAGATGTATCTTAGAGCTCCGCGAATCCTGAATTTTACCAGCATAAAGGTAGTCTCATCTGAAACAGTTATGCGAATATCTCCTTATTCTCTTATTTGGTGACCTTTTACAGATTCAGAGCCAACAATCTTAGCATTATGCCCATCTTTATCATAAAAACAAGCACTTTTTATCTTGAAAATCCGTTCGTAACGGGGCAAATTCGCCTCTATCAAGCGAGTCACACCTTTGGTGAATCGAAATGTTTAGCC
Source organism: uncultured Pirellulales bacterium (assembly GCA_964631175.1). Classification (GTDB taxonomy): domain Bacteria; phylum Planctomycetota; class Phycisphaerae; order Sedimentisphaerales; family Anaerobacaceae; genus CAZVWH01. The sequence continues at coordinate 37,659 of CAZVWH010000016.1, forward strand.
GTTGCCGATTCGGCGACGGTCGGAATTTGTTGCGGAATAAAAACGAGATATTAAAAAGAAGACGGAGGACAGAAGAAATTCGACGATTAGCCCTGCCACCCCTGGCCTGAGCAAAGTCGAATGGCTGTGGGCAGGGCTTTTAATGCTCCGGAGAAAGATGATGCCGGTTTAAAAGGGACGCAATATGATATACGAAAAAGAAGACGGAGGTCAGAATACAGAAGATATTCAATGTTTAGCCCTGCCACCCCTGGCCTGAGCAAAGTCGAATGGCTGTGGGCAGGGCTTTTAATGCTCCGGAGAAAGATGATGCCGGTTTAAAAGGGACGCAATATGATATACGAAAAAGAAGACGGAGGTCAGAATACAGAAGATATTCAATGTTTAGCCCTGCCACTTGTGGCAGGGTTTTTAGGACTCAATAGAAGAATTGTGCCGGTTCAAAAGTTACGAAATGGAAGCTACGAAAATTAAACCGGCTGCACTCGGACCCCCACAGCTTCGCTTTGCGAAGCAATGCGTGGGGGCCGGTGAGCTTTTCAAAAGAAAAATAAATAAAAATTTATATGAAAATATGGTATAATTTAAGCAATGGAATATAAAGTAAAATTTAAGCCAAGAGCCATAAAGGACTGTAAGTCAATAGACAAGAAAAGATTAAAACTGATATTCTCAAAAATCGAATTATTATCAAATAACTTGCAGGGCGATGTTAAAAAATTAACTAATTTCACACCAGAATATCGACTTCGAGTTGGAGATTATAGAGTTCTTTTTGAAACGGAGAAAGACGAAATAATCATTTACAAAATAATGCATCGAAAAGAAGCATATAAATAAGGTGGTTTTGATATGATGAGATTTCATGCTAATATACTGAAAAAAAACGGCGAAAAGGAATTTGTTGTAATCCCTTACGAGGTATTCGTAAAAATTCAGGAAGAGCTTGATGATTATGAATGCTTAAAAGCCCTTCGCGAAGCAAAATCAAAAGAGGCTGATTCAAAAACTACTTCATTTGACCAGGCAAAAAAAGAATTGGACCTTGAATAAACGCAGGTTATGCACTCGTGCTCTTATGCACTTTTTTCTTGCTTTTCCGACAATCCAGACCATAATATCCATGTCTTGAGCGAAGTCGAAAGAACCAGCAAGCGAGATTCACATCTTTGATTAATCTAAATGTTTAGCCGTCGCCGAATCGGCGACGGTCGGAATTTGTTGCGGAATCAAAACGAGATTTTAAAAAGAAGACAGAGAACAGAAAACGGAGGACAGAAGAAATTCGACGATTAGCCCTGCCACCCCTGGCCTGAGCAAAGTCGAATGGCTGTGGGCAGGGCTTTT
>CAZVWH010000017.1:0-2358 GCA_964631175.1 uncultured Pirellulales bacterium
TTCGAACCCCCGGTACCTTTCGGTACAACGGTTTTCAAGACCGTCGCCTTAAACCGCTCGGCCACTGCTCCAAATTTTAACGCAATATTACTTCTATACAATCGAGCTGAAAACTTTGTTAGTTGACCAATTTTTCTACTATATTTATATTAGGCAAAAATTGTATTTTTGCAAGCAATTTCGGGTAGGCACGTCCTTTTAGCCCTCTGTATAAACTTTGAAAAATTTTCGTGCTACAAGAGAATAAAATTACGCAGATTACAATTAATGTTAATCCTGCTTTTTTCGGCTGAGATTTATGTTATAATACAGGTTTGTCGGAGGAGCCATTATTGGAGGACAACAGCAGGACTATAATTTATTTTTTTCGGGCATCAAGATGAAAAGAGTATTTTTCATAGTGGGATTTACCGTAGTTTCATTTTTCTGCATCACTGCTGCTAATACTTTCGCAGATGGTTTTGCTGGCGATGTTACCGGCGGAGAAGGCGGAGATACCGTCACCGTGAGTACCGCCGAAGAATTCAAAACCTATGTTGAATCGAAGTCGCCTTATATCATACAGGTCACAGGTAATATCGACCTTGGCTCGATCGGCGGGAGAGTCAAGATTCGGTCGAACAAGACCATTAAAGGCATAAGTCCGGATACGACGATTACCGGACAACTCGGCTTCAAAGATGATTCTTCCAACGTAATCGTCAAAAGGCTTAACATCACCGCCCCCCAAGGGTATGGTGAAGGAGACGGCATCAGCGTAAAAGATAATATAAGCAATGTCTTGATCACCAGGTGCACCTTCTATGACTGCGCTGACGGCTGTATCGATATAACCAATGAGTCCGACTACATAACTGTCTCATGGTGCAAGTTCTACTACACCACCAATTTCGGCCATAACTTCGTAAACCTCATCGGTTCCGGTGACAACCACACCGCTGACAAGGGCAGGCTTCACGTCACCTTCCACCATAATTGGTGGGACACAATGTGCGTTGAGAGAATGCCTTCGGTGCGTTTTGGTCGGGTCCACGTTTACAACAACTATTACAACTGCCCAGGCAATAATTACTGCGTCCGTTCGCGCATTGAAGCTGAGTGCCTTATCGAAAACAACTACTTCAATGGTGCGGACGACCCCTATTATGTCTACATTAGAAATCCCAACGAGGTGCCGGGAAAGATACGGACCTCTGGTAATATCTTTGTCAACTGTACCGGCAGGATTGACCCCGGCATCGACGACATCTTTACGCCTTCATATTCCTACACGCTTGACAGTGCCTTTAGTATCCCCAGCATTGTTCAAATCGGCGCCGGTGCAGACGGCAGTGACGCACCAACTTCTCCCCTTGGTTTTGGTACTGTCCTGTGCGAATGGTGGACAGGAATAAACGGCGACTCGGTCTGCGACCTGACCTCGAACCCGGATTTTCCCGACAATCCGGCTGAGAGTGGTCAGCTTGCGAGCCTCGAAACTCCCATGGATTGTGCAGACAGCTATGGGGCACGCATTCGCGGGTATCTGCATCCGCCGATCAACGGCAGCTACACCTTATGGATAGCCAGCAACGAAAGTAGCGAGTTGTGGCTAAGCACGGACGGCGACCCGGCAAATGCCTCTTTGATTGCGGAGGTGCCAGGCTGGACAAACCAACGCCAGTGGGACAAGTATCCTTCCGACCAGCAGTCCTCGCCGATATATCTGACCGCCGGACAAAAGTATTACATCGAAGTACTGTACAAGGAAGGTCTCGGCAGCGACAACCTTGCGGTGGCTTGGCAAGGCCCGGGCATAAACCAACAGGTAATCTACGGCACATATCTGTCACCCTGGTGGAGCGGCACTTATGGTGATTTTACAGGTGACAATGTAATAAATATGCATGACCTTTTTGAGCTTCTTGAACTCTGGCTGGAAGATGATTGCAGTAAGACTGTTGAAATGGATTTGAATGGCGATTGTACAATCAATTTTTACGAATTTTCCATGCTGGCTCAGAATCTGCAAAAAACACCACCTGATACCAATGCTCCGTCTCCGACACAGGCCCTGGGTGTTAGCCAGCGATGGAAAGGTCTCGCTAAGAAGGAAATTAAAAGACCGTCCTCAGACAAGTCCACCGGTATTTACCACTCCCTCACGGTCGCGGCTCAGCTTTGAGCCTGTCACAGTGGATCATGCCATAACAAAAAAACGCATATATGGTTATAGCAGTTATTTAACCTTTTTCGCCCTGTTGAAAAAAAAATTTGATAAATTTTAATTTTTTAGTTGACATTGCATAGTTTGCATAGCATAATATGCAAAGCATAATAGACAGAGGACAGAGGACAGAGGACAGAGGACAGAGGACA
>CAZVWH010000017.1:2458-37969 GCA_964631175.1 uncultured Pirellulales bacterium
TATGCAAAGCATAATAGACAGAGGACAGAGGACAGAGGACAGAGGACAGAGGACAAATGACAGATGACAGATTTAAGGAGTTTTTTTATGAAGTTTGAAAGTCAGTTGTTAAAAGGTATCGCACCGGTGGTTGTTTTGGAGATTCTCTCTCGCGGCCAAATGTATGGTTACGAATTGAGCCAGGCCATCGAGCAGCGAAGCGGCGAAGTCCTGACGCTCGGCAAAGGGACGCTCTATCCACTGCTTTACAATCTCGAGGCCAGAAAACTCGTCAAAGGCAAGTGGGAAGACGCGGAAAACAACCGAAAGAGAAGATACTACTCAATCACCAGCAGGGGCAAAGAGGAATTGGCAAGACAAAAGACACAACTGAAAGAGCTGACAGCCGGCCTAAACCTTGTCTTCGGCGGAGCGCTCACGCCGGCCTAATTTATGTTTAGCCCCCAGTTTTTAACTGGGGGTTCATAAAATGTGGTTCTTAGTACAATCTCCAAGGTTGTTATGTTAAAGGAATATGAAAAAGCCGATTTGCAAGATCTTCCTGCCTGTGCTGCTGAGTTTATAAAGCTGGTAATCAAAAAGATGCGGTACCGTAGAAAAGTGCGACAGGATGTACAGGCGGAATTGGCGGTGCATTTTGAAGATGAGCTGAAAGACTGTGCCAGTGACGAAGAGAAAGAGCAAAAAGCCCAGAAGCTAATCGCTGAATTTGGCGAACCAAAACTGCTCGCTGTTCTAATGCGTCGGGCCAAAAAACGCTGTAGGCCGATCTGGAAAAAAGTTCTTGTGCGAGGTCTTCAAGTATTCGGGGTCATCTTTCTGTATTTGCTTATCTGTAGTAGTCCTCTGATTATCGGAAGGCCGACTATCAAGGTTAACTACGTTGATTGGCTAAATAAGGTTGTACAGGCAGGTAGGGATGAAAGAGATAACGCAAGGAAGTACTATGAACAAGCTGCCGCACTTTATGTAAAGATACCGCCGGGGCTGTCTGCAAAACCGCCGAAATTGCCAGAAGATTTGAACGACGTTGAGTTGAATATCCTGCCGGGTTGGCTTCAAGATAGCAAAGGAGCGATTGAAGTCCTCAGGCAAGGTTCACTATGTCCCGCCTACTGGAATAAGTATCAAGGTGATGAGACTGAACTGAGCAAGGGCCTCATGGCTAATACTATGGAAATATTGCCAAGTTACAGACATATGGCATTTGCAATGTTATGGCAGATTCGGTATGAGTTGTATAAGGGAGACATCAAAAGAGCATTACAGGATTGCGTTGTTCTGCAGAGGTTTGGCGGTCATTTATACGGCCAGGGTTTGCTTATCGAACAGTTAGTGGGCGTGGCGATCGAGGCTCTCGCCCATGGTGAAATTAGCTCGATTTTGAAAAACACCGATGTGCCGGCAGATGTCTTGAGATTTTTGCAAGATGAACTGGCAAAACAGCTCAAAAAGCGAAAGCTGATCATTAGCCTCGAAGGGGAAAAGGTGTTCTGGTACGACCAGATTCAACGCACGTTTACCGACGATGGAAAGGGTGGGGGTCACTTATTAATGCGTGGCCTGCCGTATGTAGTGCAAGATAGCAAAGACTTTTTTTGGAGATTGCTAACATTCAGATATCCAAGCAGGCAGGAATTTGTGACGACAATTGATGAATATTTTGAACAAGTTGATCAATTATTTGAAGAAACACCATGGGACTTGCACAATAAAAAAGATACAGATGAAGACGAATGGGACCAGATTTTTGAACAATCAAGCCTTATGTTAAGGATTGTAGGCCCTGCATACGAAATGTTAAGCCAGATAGCCTGGCGAACAGAAACTCACCGAATAGCTTTATTAGCTCTGCTGGCAATTATGCGGCATGACAAAGACAAAGGCCTGTATCCGGCCGGCTTGGATGAACTGGTCGCGGCAGGTTATTTGAAAAAACTACCGATGGATCCGTATAGTGATGGGCCGCTGGTTTACAAAAGGACGGATGACGGATTCTTGCTATACAGCTTTGGTGCAAATCTCAGAGACGACGGCGGCAGATTTGGCCAAGGCAAAAACGGCAAGCCGAGAATGTGGACAGCTAACGGTGACTGGGTTTTTTGGCCAGTGCTAAATTCAGAAGTAAATAAATAATAGGATAAAGTGATATGGAAAAGCGGAAAGAAACGGAAACAAAATTTAATAAGCTGCCGGCGAACGCAATAGATTTCATAAAGCTGGTTATAGACAAGATGCGGTATCGCAAAAAAGTACGACAGGATGTACAGGCTGAATTATCAGCGCATTTTGAAGATGAGCTAAAAGACTGTGCCGGCGACGAAGAGAAAGAGCAAAAGGCCCAGCAGCTAATCGCAGAGTTCGGCGATGTAAAGCTGCTCGCGGTTTTATTACGCCGAGCCAAAAAACGCTGCCGACCTCTCTGGCGAACAGTCGTCGCCAGAACATTCCAAGCGGTAGGCATCATAATCGTGTGCTTTATCTTTTACACAATATGGTTTATATCTGGCGACCCGGCTATAAAGATTGATTACCTCGCCCGGCTGAACCAAATGAACCGGCCGGAGCTTCAAGACGAAGATAATGCCTGGCCTTATTACGAAAAAGCTATCAATCTGTACATAGAGCCTGTTAAAGATGGAGTCATAGAGGAGTTTATATCATATCGTGGTAAACGCAGAAAATTGGATGATGTATTACGCTTTACAGATTTAAGCGAAAATGAGCAGACCCAGATTCTCCAATGGATTCAGCAAAACCAAAAGCACTGGGACAACCTTTCCGCTGAGCAGCAAAAAATAATTCTTAAATGTTTCAGTTACAATTGGATACCTCTTCTCAAAAAATCCGAACTATCATACACCGGCGCCACCTTTGACTCAGCGATGAGGTATATTGTTGAAGACATTAATGGGAAAAATCATGCAACTGTTCCTCTCTTCAATTCACCCGAACACCCGGAATATTCCGGATTTCCGGACGCCGAGCTTACGGATTGGATAAAACAGGACAAGGTTCCAGCCAATTTCTTAGAAGCTGTTTCGGTGGCGGTACTTAATGAATGGATAAAGCGTTACAAGGAATTACCAAAATCTGCTTGGGCACCGCTTACAGATACAGAATTCGAATATCTCAGGCCCTGGTTTAAAAAGAACGAAGCAGCTTGGCAGGAATTTAAGGCCGGAAGCTTAAAGCTATACTGCTACAGGGAGTATGCATGCGATCCTAACAAAGAAGACAAGTCTCTGTTTGATATTATATTGCCGAATTTAGGTACTCTTAGGAAACTGACTAAGCTCGGCATCTGGCACTCACGAATCCATATAAAGGAAGGACAAACGCACCAGGGATTCAAAGATTGTCTTGACGTTGTACGAGCCGGTAGTCACTGGCAGGGAAAGGGAACGATTGTAGAACAGTTGGTTGGGTTGGCTATCAGCGCACTTGCCCATGAACAAATATTGAATATCATCGCAACACAAGAGATTTCGGCCACAGACTTAAAGCAAATCCAGCAGCAGTTGTCTGAAGTTTACAAAAAAGGTTATCCAACGATGAACATGGAAGGAGAAAGACTGGCATTTCTGGATATAGTCCAGCATGTATTCACCGATAGCGGCCCTGGCGGCGGCCACCTGATTCCAGACAGGTGGCACCAGTGGATGCAAGATAATAGGTTTTATGGATGGCAGGAGCTTAAACTATTGCCTCTCTTTACAGCAGCAAGCATGGTACATGCAAGGCGGGATGAGACGCTGGCAAAAGCTAATGAGTTTTATGATAGATGTGCCGAGAGTGCAAAAATAACCCCGTATGAAAAACATATTGGCAAGCTTGGTAACACTGACAAAATGCTCTTTTCCCTGCCTGAATACCGGTACTTTTTATTACGTTACTTTATGCCTGCTGTGGACAAGGTATCCGAGTTTGTATATCGGGGTAAAGTCACGCACGAATCAACAGTAGCGATTTTGGCTTTGAAACGATGGCAACTGGAGAATAAAAAGTATCCGGAAAATCTGAATGAGCTGGTAACGGCTGGACTTTTGAAAGAATTACCGATAGACCCCTTCAGCGATAGGCTGGTGGTTTACAAAAAAATGGATAATGACTTCATTCTTTACAGTATCGGCCCTAATTTTATTGATGACGATGGCGAGCCTGGAATGGACAGAAACGGCCGCGCCGCCAAGTGGCGTGACAACGGCGATATGGTGTTTTGGCCTGTCCAAAAATAGAACGAGCAAGCTAATCGCCTGCTCGTATTGAGTGCAAATATGTAGGATAATTTGCAGAGAGTCTTTGTATCAAGGCCTAACCATTCGCTGCGATTTGCGCATACGTCTGCGGTTCCTTTCGGAAGGCTTTTCGTAGTAGGCGTTGCGCTTCATATCTCTAATCAAACCCTCTTTTTCACACAGCTTCTTAAAGCGTTTCATCATTTGCTGAACTGATTCACCCGATCGCGCTTTAACTTTTATCACAAAATTCTCCTTTTACATTCAAAAATCAACAAGAAACGAATCCGCCAGTAGCGGAATAACCCTTATTTCGTCAAAATCTTATTGTTACTTAATTTAGCGTAACCTTTATGACTTTTCAAGCAAAAAAAAATTTGCCATTCTTTTAGTGTCCACCGATAATTTTAGGTACACAGAATTCTATACATTGCAGATTTGTGCCCAGGTTACTAATGATAGCAAGGATTTATCTGCTTGTAATACGGATTACGATACCTAATTAGCCGCATGCAAAAATTATATACTCTACCTTATAGCATCCGGATAACTATCTTTGCGACCTCTTGCCGTGCTTTTTTTGCAGCTAACGGCTCAGCTAACTTGATCAGCTTGTCACTGAGCTGAGCTAAGTTGTCCCTATCTCCTAAAAGCTGCTCGATACTTTGCACAATCGGCTCAATCGAATTGAAATACGGTATAAACTCCGGCACTAACTCTTTACCTGCCAAAATATTGGGCAGTGAGAAGTATTCTGTTTTGATTAACCAACGTCCTAACAAATGCCACAAGAGCCTGCTGGATTGATACATCACTACCATCGGACAGCCTGCCGCCGCCACCTGTATCGTGGCACTGCCGCTTGCAACAAGCGTAAAATCCGAAGCGGCAGCAGTGTCACTAACCGAGCCGATGGTATAATGACAATCAAAGCCGGGAATTTGTGCTGCTTGCAATATTTGTTTTCGCTCAGCATCCACAGCAACGGCGACGAATGTCGTTGCAGGATATTTTTCCTTTATTTGCATTGCTATCTGCTGCATCGGCTTCCACAGCGAATCGATCTCAGCAGGTCGCGAGCCAGGCATAATGGCTATCTTCAATTTCCTGCTTGGATTAAAATCCGCATAATTTCTCCTGAATCCGTCAAGAGCAGATTGTAATTCATCAAGAAGCGGATTACCTACAAAGGTAGCATCAACTCCTTTTTCCCTGAACCAATGTTCCTCAAAAGGTAATATGCAACAAAGCTTATCGCAGAGCTTGCGAAGCTTGCGGATGCGCCAGCCGGCCCATACCCAAAGCTGCGGAGCAACGTAAAAAAGCGTCTTAATGCCGGCCCGTCCTGAGCCGGGTCGAAGGACTTTTTTTGCAGCCTTTGCAACACGGAAATTAAAAGACGGCGAATCACAAACGATGACCAAATCAACTTTATTGTCCTGAAGAAAACGAGTTATGCGTTTTAACAGCTTATAATAATAGCCGATTTGGCTAAACGCCTTGTATATCATTGCTGCTTTGGAGCCTGTCTTCTCTAACAATTTACAGCCGGCTTCAGCCATCTTCGTACCGCCTACGCCGACAAACTCAATATCATAGCCACTTTGCTTCAATTCAGTTATAAGACCCGCGCAGTGAGCATCGGCGCTCGGCTCAGCGGCACTAATAAATATGCGACTCACCTCTGCAAAGCGCTTACTACTCAGCGCATTGTGCCTCTGTGTAGCACGAGGCGACGGTGCGCTGTATGTTTTATCTTTCTTCCACATAATCATCCAAGGGCTCTAATTAACAAGATATTAGAAAAACAGCAACCAGATATTACCGACATTCAGCAGATTTCTTAGCATCTAATAACCAAGGTACTTTTTTATAACTTTCTATTTTCCAAAAGATGAAAAATTTATCGGACTACAGAGAATAGGAAAATTCAGATTTAGTTAAAACAATTGCCTATTTTAACTAAAGATTTTTTCCTGTCCTCTCCGATAGTTATATTTCAGATATATGTTGCCTATATTAACGGCTTGATGGTTATTTTGCTAATACTATATAACAATGAGCAATATAAGTAGGAAATAAAGGTGAAAGGAAATGGATTATGGTAAAACAAGATACTTTAGCGAGATATTTGGAGCCACTGCTGCGGGGTGATAGGAAAGCATGCCGGACTGTCATAGAGGAAACCCTTCAGAGCGGCGTACCCGCCAACTCCGTATATATCCACATGATATGGCCGATTATGCTGGAAGTCGAGAACCTTCTGCGAGCGGATAAAATCAATGCAACACAAGAGCATTTGGCTACACGGATTAACCGTACAATTGTGGACCAACTGCAAAATAAACTGCCGCGTCGGCCCGACAGGATTAAGAAAATAGTCGTATGTTGCGCACCAAACGAGTTGCAGGAGCTTGGAGCTCAAATGATAGTAGATATATTCGAAAGTAACGGCTGGGAAGTGCGGTTCTTGGGTGGCGGTCTTACTAATGACGATATCCTCGCATTCGCAAACGAATACGCTCCTGATATGCTACTAATTTACGGGACTACTCCGAAGCAAGCGCCGGACGTTCGACGGCTCATTGACACAATAAAGACTGTAAATGCCTGGCCACATTTGCGTATAATGGTCTCTGGTGGACTGTTCAACCGAGCCAAAGGTCTCTGGGAAGAGATTGGTGCCGATTTATTTGCTGCCACAATCACCGAAGCAATCCAGGTGGCTACAAATCACAACGAAATCCCGCGCTGCGACCGAAGAACCATAAACCGTAGAAAGAAAAAACGTCAGTCAATATCCCAGCCGAATGAAATACTGCAAGAAACAACAGCAGTTGTCACCAGCTAAAGCTGACCTGCATTGTATAACGACTATAGAAAGGTGTGCTGACCCCAGCCGGATGGCAATAAACAAGGCGTGATGGCACATCACCGGCCATCGGAAACTATGAGCACAATATCCAGCGGGCCGCTGCTCCTGCCACATCTGCAAAGTGGGATTGTAAAAAAGTTGCCTAATCAAGGCAAACCAAATAACATATAACTGTCCTAAATTCTATGGTTGAAGCGTGTGTCTTCTTTCTGCGGTTTAGCTGTGAGTGCGAAGAGGTTCCTGGAATCTCAGCTATTTTACTCTAATCCCAAAAGGTGCACTTTTAGAAATGTATAATCCGAGACACGAAGTGGCTGTAGCTAAATCTGTGATTAAAAATAAAACCCAATGGTATGCTGCCGGACTGCATTTCGAGTGTATGCATTGCGGCAGATGCTGTGCCGGGCCGAGCGAAGGTTGTATCTGGGTCACTAAGCCGGAAATAGAACTTATCGCAAATCATCTGAAAATAACAGCCGCTCAGGTACGTCGGAAGTTCTTAAGGCGAGTGGGTCTGCGAACAACAATCATCGAACACCACCTCACCAAAGACTGTATATTCCTGCATGAAAAAGGCGGCCAAAGAACGTGTATGATTTATCCTGTTCGGCCAAGCCAGTGCAGAAGCTGGCCGTTCTGGCCAAATAATTTAAAAAGCCCCTATGACTGGAACCGGGCAGCTCAAAAATGTCCCGGCATCAATCGCGGCAAGCTCTACAGTCATTCAGAAATTAAGAAAATCAAAAAGAATAAAAAATGGTGGTAGAATCCAACAATAGCAACCAGCTTCTTGCAAAAGTAGCCGAAATCTACGCCTGGCTGGATTCGAAAATCCGTGAATCTGCCGATTTAGCTGGTCAATGCAATGCCTGTGGCGCTTGCTGTGACTTAGAAGCTTTCGAGCATCGTTTGTTTGTTACATCTCCGGAATTAATATATTTAGCTGTAAATCTGGGTGTTGAAAACATAAAGCCTATGAAGTCCAGCCGATGTCCTTACAATATCAATGGCAAATGCAGCATTTATGAATATCGTTTTGCCGGCTGCAGAATCTTCTGTTGCAAAGCGGACCGGGACTTCCAAAGCACATTAAGTGAATTAACCCTTAAAAAATTGAAATCCCTCTGCATCCAATTACACATCCCTTACCAGTATAGCGACTTGGCCACTGCGTTGAATGGCTTTGCAATCATTTAATATTTGTCAACAGGTAAAGGAACGTGGCTTTGTGGGGTGCGAAGATCGATATATTTTGCGCCGCCTGTTAGTAAGCCATATTCTTTATAATAGGTGTAAAGCTTGGCTAATTTCCCTTCATCCTTTGCCTCCAGATACTGAGCCCATGCGCCGATTTCAACTCCCCAGATAATTTCGGTATTGTTCTTTGCGTACAGTATAATATGGGCAAATTTACTATTTTCTCGGCCCTTGAAATTGCTCACATCAATGCTGTCGATCTCGAAAAGCAACGGCTTATTAGGCGTGACGAGTTGGTCCATTCGGTCAAGCCGGGCTAATATGGCTACTGCTACGGCTATGTCTTCCTGCAGCCAGACCTTGCCCACCGGCGGCCCACCAATGCGGATAATTGTTGCCGCTCCTTTCACCTTTACAATAGGCAGATGCGGCATCGGTATAAAATCGAGCACAACCATCTCAGCATCAACATAGAATTTCAACTGACCAAATTTAACTAAAGCAAGCGGCTTTCGATAATCAGCCTCGATAAGTATCTTGTCATGGGTTGTTCGCACTGTTACTTCTTTCAGCCAGGCTATATTTCTATCAAGATTATTCTGAATTAAACGCGCAGCGTCTTCGTCGAGTTTTATACCTTCGCCCCGCCGCCCTTCGGCTTCGCTCAGAGCCCGCCCCGAGCCTGCCGAAGGTGCAAGCAGTCTCGTAGAGGCAGCGATGATTTTATCTCTAAGAGACTCATTAACCCAGGCAGGCGGCTCTATCAGTTCAACCTCGATAGAATCTGCCCACGAGGGGACAAGCTTTTTTGCATACTTGTCTAAGAGTACGAAGCCGACTACTATAGCAACAACAACACAAATCACAGCCGAGACTTTCAGAAACTTCCTTGAACTCTGACTGTGCCGATCTGTCTTATATTTTTTCCTCGGCTTAGAGACGCCGGTCTTAAATGACATTCTCTTAGCTCTGCTTTTTGTTTTTATTCTTCTGATGGCCACTATCTCATATCTTGTGAAGCGTAACTCGTATCTCACTTCACGAAATATACCTTACGATCTTTTAGCAGAAACTGCTAATACATAAAAACTTTTTTAGTACATTATATCTTGTGTTTTTGAACTAATTCAATCAACACTGCCAGAACTCCAAATTTGCGTTTCGCACCTAACTTATTGCAAATAGTCCATAAATGGCTCGTTAGTGTATTATACGATATGCCCAACTTCTCACAAATTTTTTCGTTGTCGATACCTTTACTGACACACTTAATCACGTCCATCTGTCTTGGTGTGAAGTGGAATGCCTTTTGAATAAAATCAAGCTGTTTATTTGTAAAAATCATTCGCTAATAATATTATCAATTTAAGAACCGTTTTACACTAATACTCTGTCAAGCGTGATTTGATGGTTTGTCAACCCGCGCCTGATGCGGAATCCAAAGTAAGACGGGTGTTTATTCCCGTTTTCGGGTCTGTTGCCAAACAAGAGATTGCTTCGTCGTCCGCTACGACGGACTCCTCGCAATGACGAAAGTGGCGTTTTTACATCATTGCGATGCCCCCACTGCTTTCTTGTTTGCCTCTGCCCCCACCCGTGTCTTCCGACAGGAAGACGCAGGGACAAGTCGAGGCAGCAGGCGAAAGCAAGAAGGGGGGCGGCTGTGACAATCCAAATCCTACAAAGTGAAGTTTGGCAACAAGCCCTCTTCCGGGAATGATAACCATCAATCGAGGCTTGACGGAGCACTAACATATAAATAGGTATCGACTCATATTAGCAGTTTCCTTTAGCAGAAACTGCTAATATCTAAATACCCTTCGATCGTATTATACCTTAATCCACATCCTTTTAATTCGCACCCCCCTTAATTCGTACCCCTCTTAATTCGTACCCCTCTTAATCCGCACCCCTCTTAATCCGTATCGGGTGCGTGTCAAGTTTATAGGTAGATTTTTAGGGCCTTTAACAAAAATTGTTCTGTAATCAAGCACCCATCCCCAAACTGCGTTTGGGGCTGCCACACACATTCTTTTCTAATTTATTTGGGTGGCATCCTCAAACCCGATTCATCGGGATTGGGGATGGCTTTCTCCAAAATATGCCTTTTTACCTACAAAGATGAAGTGCACCCATCCGTATCCCTATCTGGTGAAGTGTGAAGCGAGATAGGCTTAACGAACGACGAGTATGCCGCTTCAATGATTTTAACGCACAAATCGCTCATTGAAAATCCGATCTTCGCCGCTGCTTTGGGAATAAGCGAATGTGTGGTAAGACCTGGAATAGTATTAACCTCAAGGGCATAAGCAATTCCGCTGTTACTCAGGATAAAATCAACCCTTGCGAAGTGACGACAGCCAAGCGTATCAAAACAATCCAAAGCCGCAGCCACGATCTTCGTTGAAAGCTTCGGGTCATCAATCGTATCGAAGATATACTCTGTTTGACTATCGATGTATTTTGCTTGATAATCATAAAAGCCGCTTCTGCTTCTAATCTCAATAATCGGCAGTGCCTGATGTAGCAGCACACCGACGCTTAATTCTCTGCCGGCAATATATTCCTCAATCATACAATCGCCGAATTCATCCACACATTCGTGCCCGGCGGCTATTGCCGACTTTGGGTCATCGACAATGCTGACGCCGATAGCGCTTCCCTGCGTTACCGGCTTAACTACAAATCTCTCGCCGAGCCGTGATAGTTGCTTTTCGAGATGTTCTATTTTTGCCTGGCTGTCAAACTTAATTACTTTGGGCGTTGTAACACCTGCCTTGGCAAAATACTCTTTACCGGCTAATTTATCGAAAGCCAGTCTGCTCGCGGCTGGGCCGCTGCCGGTATAGCAAAGCGATTTGTCCTCCATTATTTGCTGAAGCTGGCCGTCCTCACCGAATTTGCCGTGCAGCGCAACAAAGAAAACATCGATGCTGCTATCTTGTAATATTCCCAGATTGCCGGGCTTAATGTCAGAAGTCACCACATCCAAGCCAGCTTCTTTTAATGCCTGGGCGACGGAACTGCCGCTTTGAATACTGATGTCACGCTCCTCGCCAATACCCCCCATAAGCACAGCCACTTTTAATTTACTATTTGATGTCTTCAATTGGTTACTGGTTATTGGTTATTGGTTATAAATCGACCGTTTCTTCTTTACATTTCCTCAAGTACTTGATATATCCGTTCAGCTTCTTTAGGACCATATATCCTTCTTTTTTTAGCTCAGTTAGGCGCTCTAACTCTATATAATTCTCATCTATGCAAACGTTAATATCGTCAATCAACTCTTGCAGTGAACCTCTTGACTGCCTCAAAAACTGAATATTCTCTTTATAGTGAAATCTTCCATGTCCTTCGGCAATGCAATTAGTTAAAGAAACCGCAGCACGACGAATCTGGCCTACCAGATTATATTTCTCATATTCGGTAATTCCTTAGCCAGTTTATACATCTGTTTTCTGAATTGCCTTGCTACTTTGTATAGCTCTAAGTCTTCGAAAGTCTTATATTCTATTATGTCTGTTTGGTTTATCATTTTCACCAATTACCAGTTACCAAATTCTATTTCCAGATTTCGATTTCAAGTTCCAGTTCAATATCGAACTGTTCTTTTACTCTTTGTCTTACAGCGTCTATAAGCCTCATAACGTCTTTGCTTGTACAGCCCTCCTCCGCGATGATAAAATTTGCATGTTTTTCACTGATGATAGCGCCGCCGATCTGCAATGCTTTAAGGCCGGCTCTGTCAATCAAAGCACCGGCGGATACACCTCTCGGATTCTTAAATATACAGCCACAACTTTTTGTATTTAACGGCTGATTGTTCTTTTTATAAATCCACGTTTCTTTCACCGTTCGCATAATTTGCTCTGGGTCAGCACCGGTCAATTTTAGCTGGGCATTTAGAATAAATTTTGCAGTAATGTTTGTACCGCGGTAGTCAAATACAAGTTCCGGCTTTTTCTTTTCAAAGATACTGCCGTGAATATCCATAAGAGTAACGGATTCTACCGCTGAAGCAATATCCCCGAAGTTGCCTCCTGCATTCATCCTTACTGCCCCTCCCATAGAACCCGGAATACCTGTCAGAGCTTCGATGCCAGAAAGTCCCTTTTGCACACAAGTCAAGACCAGCTTGCTCAATTCCGCACCTGCCCACGCGGCAACTTTTTCGCTGTCGAATTTCGTCTGTGCGAACTCATCCGCCTCGAGCTTTACTACCGCTGCCCGTAGGCCTTCATCACCAATTAGCAGATTCGAACCAAAGCCCAGCACGTAAATTGGTATTCTATTTTCACTACATCGCCGGACTACCTCTTTGAGCTGTTTGACCGTTTTGGGCCTGATAAAGTAGTCGGCAGGTCCACCCAAGCCATACCAGCTGTGCTTGGCCAAAGGATGTTTGGTTTCAACTATTTCTTCTAAGCCGCTGAATATATTCATCAGCCACCTTCCAAATATCGCCTGCTCCCATAGTAATCACTAAGTCGCCTGCAGTTACGTTTCTTTGTAGATAATCGCAGATCCCCAAGGGACTGTCGATAAACACAGCATTTGTTCCGTTAGCTCGTATTCTTTCGACCAGTATCTGCGAGTTTACTTCTTTTTTACTTGTTTCCGAGTCACGTACGAAATAGATTTCCGGCACTATAATACAATCGGCAAGCTTAAAACTTTCCGCAAAATCATCAAGCAAAAATCTGGTTCTGCTGTATTGATGCGGCTGAAAAACACACCAAATCCGCTTTGGCTGGTATTTTTGGCGCACCGCTTCAAGTGTCGCTCTGATTTCGGTCGGATGATGAGCATAGTCATCAAGGACGGTAATTCGGTCCAATTGCGCCTTAAACATGAGCCGACGGTCGATGCCGGTAAAGCCGGGCAGCAGGCTGAGTATTTGCTGTGAGGATAGCCCGACTCTTATCGCAATCGCCACGACCGCCAGGGCATTTAAGATATTGTGCTTGCCCGGCAGGGAAATCCTTGTTTGGCCTAACAGTCTGCCATTGTGATAAACCTCAAACTCGTACAATCCCTCTTTTAGCACAATATTGCGGACGAAGAAGTTGCATTCTTCATCCAGACCGAAAGTCTCATACCGAAGCTCGTCTCCGAATCGCTCGATAATTTTCGATACATTTGGGTCCTGACCATTAGCTATTAGAATCCCGCCTGGTTTTACTCCGAGTGCAAATCGACCGAACGCTTCGACAATCTCATCCTCATTCTTATAGTAATCCAGATGGTCCTGCTCAATATTGAGTATGCAGGCTATTTTAGGTTTCATATTTAAAAAGCTTCGGTCGTATTCACAGGCCTCCGCAACGAAATAGGTGTTATCTCCTGTGCCGGAAGAGCTGCCGAGCTGAGTGACTTTGGCTCCGACAATGAAGCTCACATCGATGCCAGCTTGTTTGAGAAGCCAGCTAAGCCAGCCGGTAGTGGTGCTTTTGCCGTGAGTGCCGGCTACGGCGATACCGTCATAGCGGTTCATCAGCTCGCCCAGTAATTGAGCGTACTTATAGATTTTGTATTTTCTTTTCCGTGCCAGCTTCAGTTCGGGATTATCCTCTGTTACTGCTGCCGAGATAACAACTGCGTTCGTTGCCCGTCTGAGATTGCCGGGGCTATGGCCGATTGTTATGTCAGCCCCCATTTGACAAAGTTTCTCTGTGATGCCGGTGGCCGTTTGGTCTGAGCCGGTGACAATAGCGTTATTTTTTATCAGAAGCTGCGCCAGGCCGCTCATTCCGATACCACCTGCGCCGATGAAGTGGAATTTCCTACCTGCCAAGATTAGTCCACCGGCATCTACTACTTCATATCTGTGAGCAGCTTTGATGCCTGGATTGTTCATACCATATAGCGTTGTAGTACGGGGAAAAGTCCTTCGTTTTTCCGTCTTAATATTCGACCGGTTCATAGCGTCCTTTTTGTACAGATTCTTCCTTAGCAAAATCACAGCCAATTTAGCACAGAAAGGCGGTAAAGAAAAGAAAAAAGCACATATTTAGCCCCCAGTTTTACTGGGGGTTCCAGCCTCTTCGTCCGGAATATAATCAATCAAATCCCCGGGTGTACAACTCAATACTTTGCATAGATTGTTCAAAGTTGAAAAGCGAATCGCCCTTGCCTTGTTGGTCTTTAGAATCGAGAGGTTATTGACTGCCAGACCTGTTGACTCTGCCAAATCTTTCAGCTTCATCCGCCGATCCAAAAGCATATAATCCAGCCGAATGTTAATCATCTGCCCGCCTCCTTTCAGACCAGCGTTTTTGATTCTTCGATGACGGGCATAACACGCCGCAGAATCTGCCCCAAACCTGCCAGAATTAACGCTCTTGCCACAACGGGCAAGGCATTTCCAGCAAAAGATCTCCACTGAGAATAATAAGGACCGGCGTTCGCCATCATCTTAACGTTTTGAAAATACAAAAAGCCAATTCCAGTCACAATCAGAAACAAGGCGTTCAAGTAAAGAATTTTGTCTATATAGCGCAGTATCCAGCCCGGTTTATTTGCGGTTTCAAACAAATATTTGATAAACTGGGCAACACCCAGCGCCATAAATCCAGTAAGCACGGGATCGAAGAAAATGATTGTTTCGGCAAACGGCATACTGCTACTGACGCAACTGTATCCTGTCAGAATTGATATGATAAAGATACCTCCTTTGAACAGAAGTACCCACCCGATAATTCGAGCCGCGACACAGTAAGTTCGCAGCAACCGCTTGTTTTTCTCAATAAATTCATTCATAATTTGAACTCCTTTTCGAATTTCTAATTTACTATTATCGTGTAATTATACACGTTTTTCGATGATTTATCTACCAAAAAAATAAGTTTTTTTAGAGAATTTAATTTGTAATGAAAAGAGGTAAAAGCGTGAAATTCTGGCAGAAAATGCGGTTTTTAAGCGCAAATATTATCTCTTACGCAATATACGCACGGATTTTTTCAAAATGAAGGGACGCCATATGAAGATTTACCATTGGGCCTCGGCGTAGGGACCTATATAACCTTCCGGCTTCGGTTTTGGCCGAGATTTAAGGATGGCTTCCGCTATCGCAATATCACTTTTGCGGGTGATTTTTATGTTCGATGAATCTGCTTCCACAATTGTGACTTTCTGACCCAACGCTTCAACAAGCTGAGAATCATCACTGATTTTGCTGTCATCCAAATTTTTGATGTTTGCGTATGCTTTTTTTAGAAGTGAGGTCTCAAAAACCTGCGGCGTTTGTGCTTCATAGAGACTTGTTCTCTCGACGGTTCTGATTATCGTATTGTCCTTTACCTCTTTTATGGTTGCCGAAACCGGACAGGCTGGTATAGCTGCACCGTTTTTAACGGCTGCCGCGATAACTTCATCAATCAATTTATCTGTTACACAGCATCGCACAGCATCATGGACGGCGATAAGGTCGATATCGTCTTTGACAAGCTCCAGCGCCTTGCTAACGGTCTCGAAACGCTCGGCGCCGCCGAAGCAAATCTTTACGTTGAAGAACTTCAAACTAGCCCCCCATTTAACACTCACAAGCTCCTCATCTCCCGGCGATATAGCCAACAGAATCTGCTTGATGTCGTCACGATTGGCAAACAGTTCCATGCTCCGTAAAAAGACCGCTCTGCCGGCTACATCGACAAACTGTTTCTTTCTTTTTCCACCAAATCGCGTAGCGGGCCCAGCCGCACAAATAATCGCAGCAACATTCTTACTCATATTCAAACTCAGTATTATTTAATCCACATAATCCGCGAAATCCGTGGTTCAAAAATCGATGCCGCGTCGAGAAGTTAATCCTTTATCAAATGGATGCTTTACATTCTTCATTTCCGTAACCAAATCCGCTAACACTGTCAATTCATTGGTTGCACCTCGGCCGGTTAACACAATTTCGACCGCAGGGTCTTTTCTATCAATAATATTTTTGATATCCTGTAATTCAGCTAAGCCTTTGGAAAGGCAATATACAATCTCATCCAGTATCAGCACATCATAAAATCGCATCTGGGCAGTTTGAGCTATTCTCTCGAGCACTTCTTTGATAGCCGAGACCATCTCAGCCACAGCCTTTTCATCGTCGAAGGATTTAGCCATATCCCAGGGCAGATCAAGTGCTTCGACTCTGATTCTGACAGCGCCCAACTGTAGCGCGAAACGCTCCCCAATGTCAAGAGATAAGGGTTTTAAGAATTGATAGATTAAAACCTTATTACCCTGACCGGCAGCGCGTAAAGCCAGGCCAAACGCAGCCGTGGTCTTACCCTTGCCGTCACCGGTATAAATCTGAACAAGTCCTTTTTCCAACATACAAGTATATTAAAGTCCAAGCCTAAGAATTGAAAATTAAAAATGAAAAAAGCAAGTACAACAGAAGGCAGAAGACATATATTTAGCACCACTCGTCAGGGCGGAGCCTGCCGGAGCACGGCAATTTATAGTCAAGATGTGGCGCCAGCCATCCCAGCGACCTTGCTGCATTGCAGGATTATCTTTTTAATCTCTGATGCTCTGTTGAAAAGGTACCGGGTCATTTCGACCGAAGCGTCCCCAAGGGATGCGAAGTGGAGAAATCTGTTTAAAATAGATTTCTCGACTCGCCTTTCAGCTCGCTCGAAATGACAGTTATGGCGTTTTCAACAGAGCAATCTATGACCAAAAGACCACAGAAGATTCCCCAAATATAAAAAATCCTCTTGACATAAAAGAATAGTCCTATAATATTAGTTAAACAACGTAAAAAGGAGGGTGTGGAGGACTATCGCCGTATTTGGGTCTTCCCACTCGTCAATACTTTATTAAGCCCTGTAGTTAATTGCCGGGTCATTAAATATAAGGACATGTGTGTCCGCTTTTATGGAGGAAAGCGGTAAAGTGCAACGGAAAAGCAACATATCCACAGGCTTATCTGAGCACCTGCAGCTCGTAAGTCCCTTCCCTCGGGCGAGCCCATATTCTATGTTCACAACTTATTTTGCGCCTTACCGCTAATTCCCTGCAGAAAAAAGATTGCCGGGCAGGAGAAACCGAATCCGCCGAAGGCGGAACCAGCCTTAATTGTATTTGATAAATTTCGAGAGGAGGTGATAACATAAAAAGAAAATAAATTTGAAAGGAGTGGAAAAATGAAAAGGATTTCAATGTCCACAATAGTACTGCTGATGTTAGTGTCCAGTGCAACCACGGCGCGTTCTTATCGTGTTCCAGACCGTTTTCGTGTCCGTTCGTCCCCTTACGCTTTTAGCTATAAACATCCTTCCGGTCTAATCAGCGGTGTTCTTGAATACTCCCCTTATGCCTTCAGCCACAAATATCCTTCCGGCCTGGTTCATTACCATCTTCGTTACTCTCCCTACGCTCTTAGCCGGGAGAATCCCTCCGGCTTGGTCCCTTACTACTTTCGTTATTCTCCTTATGCTTTCAGCCACAAACATCCTTCCGGATTGGTTTCTGACTATTGTTACTACTATCCCTACGATTACTGTTTTCGTACTGATAACTGTAAAAACTCTGATTTGGTTGATTGTAACACAAATTGCTGTCCTCATGTTTATAGCCACAACAATCCAGATGGGCCGAACTACACGAAAAACTATTACAGAGAAAATACAAATGCCCAGAGACAAAAAGCAAAAAGGGCAACAGTGTATGGAAATAAGATAAAGGCAATTAGAAAAAAGGATGGCATGCACATAATTTACAGCTATCTCAAAAACAACAACATAGATGATTTCGAAATGAATAGGCTTTTCAAAGTGAATAGCAAAACGGTAAGCGTCAACTTTATATTCAAAGATAAAAACATAATCATAAAATACTGGGACCCGGAGGAAATACGCTCTCTTTTGCAGCAGTCAGGATACAAAAAGACCTATTACGAGCAATACCGTGAGCAGTGGAAGGATTTTCGTCAAAAACATGAGGAAAAAGGCGGCAAAATTTATCAAATAGACTCAGCGGATAAGCAAGAAATCTTAAACAAACTATCCCTCTATCATGAGCTGATTGAGGGGTAGAATTACTGATTTCTGTTTTACAAAAAAATTTGTGTCTTGCATTAGATTGTCGGTATCTGAGGATTTCGGCTATCTAAGCCGGGTCATGAAGGCGCCGTCCAAATATTATAACTCATTTAGCCCCACGTTCCACGTGGGGTTTTGGGCCGCCGCCGTACCGGCGACGGCTAAACATGTATAAAGAGCACAAATTAAAAAAGATTTCTTCTCGAACGATAATAATATCGGACACTTTCTTTATCAACAAACTATAAACACTATGCCTCTTAGCAGTTTATTCTGACCCCATATCACTTTACAGCCGATATTTTAACTATTATTATGTTTTTATATAGGTGGGCTCCGCGATTCGACTGAGCTTGTCGAAGTCCCACCATTATTTTGATGGTGTGCTATGCACACCCTACCTACTCTCTTTGGAGAAAAGTATGGACAAAATAGGTCCTGAAGTTTCGATAGTAGTTCCGCTGCTGAATGAGCAGGACAACATCGAGCCGCTTTATGAGCAAATAACAAAGACCCTGGACAACAAGTACAAATATGAAATACTATTCATTGACGATGGCAGCACCGATAACAGCTTCGATATATTAACTCGACTGCAGAAAGCCAACGCCCGGATTCGGGTTATCTGCTTTCGTAAAAACTTCGGCCAAACAGCAGCGCTCAGTGCCGGCTTTGCACACGCACGAGGTCAAATCATCGCAGCGATTGACGCCGATTTGCAAAACGATCCCGCGGATATACCGAAAATGATTGATAAGCTCAACGAAGGATTTGACGTCGTAAGCGGCTGGAGAAAAAAAAGACATGATAATGCCATTACAAGACTCTTGCCTTCGAAAATCGCCAACTGGCTAATCTCAAAAATTACAGGCGTTAAGCTCCACGATTTCGGCTGCACATTAAAAGCGTACCGCAAAGAAATCCTGGCGGAGACAAAACTGTACGGAGAGATGCACCGCTTTATACCGGCTTTGGCCAGTTGGAGCGGAGCCAGAATCGCTGAGATTGTAGTCAACCACAGGCCGAGAACAACCGGCACCACCAAATATGGCCTGGAGCGGACGGTAAAAGTGATATTAGACCTTATTACCGTTAAGTTTCTTCTCAGTTTTTCTACTAAGCCGAATCAGCTATTCGGCGGCTGGGGGTTTCTGGCGCTTTTCTTTGGGGGTGTTTCGGGTTTGGTGGTTATTTTAATGAAAATTCTACAAGGAAGAGATATGACCGGCAATGCCTTGTTGTATTTAACAATCCTGCTTTTCGTTATTGGCATTCAATTTATATTGATGGGTCTGTTGGCTGAGCTTTTAGTCAGAACATATCACGAATCACAAAACCGTCCCACTTACGTCATCAAAGAGATTCTCGAATCGTCCACCGAAGAGGGATAACAAATATGAGTAAACCCATTCGAGACACAAGACGCCATCAAAGAAGAATAAAACCACCGGCTCGTAAAGTTATATCGCCCGGCGAACAAGTGGGCCTGGCCATTCTGCAAAAAAGAAAAGCTCGTCACCAGCGGATTGCAGTTTTAATCATAATTGCGATTCTGGCGACAATTCCATTTTCTCTTGGTAAATATTTTGAGCTTAGCTCCCCTGGTCCTTTCGATAGCGGAGCGTATGTTTATTCAGCCGCTCACATCCTCCAAGGGGCTAAAATCGGTGTCGAGGAAAAACCGAGTGCTCAGATGGGAACTCTGCTGGTCAATATCCTGGGTGTTCGGCTGTTCGGCTTTAATGACACCGGCCCGAAAATCATCCAGGCAATCATGCAGGCCGCCGCGTTACTGCTTATGTTTACAGCGATGTGGAAGTTGTTCGGCTCGATTCTGCCTGCTGCTGTCGGTGTTATTGTGGCCTCTGCTTATCTTTCTGCGCCTGTAATCGCAAAATTCGGCAACGTCAAAGAGCAATATATGATTGCTTGCATGGTGATGGGCGTAAGCTGTTTTGTTCTCTATCAGCTTAGTGAGCGTTGGTGGTTTGCTTTCTTGACGGGGGCTTTTCTAAGCTGGGCACCATTATTTAAGCCAACCGGCGTCTCGGCTATTGGAGCAATCGGCCTATTTGTAATCCTACAACCGATCCTGAAAAACAGGGCCTGGAAACAGACCGGTTTTGATATTTTACTGCTGTCAGCCGGTGCAGTAGCAGCAATTATGCCGCTTTATATATGGATTTTGGCATGGAACGTACAAACCACATTACCTTATTCGTTTATCTGGCGGACGCTGGGAAAGATGCTGCCAAGCGGAGCGCCTGACCTGCAAGCTAAACCGGCAACGGATTATGTCGGGGGAAGCCGAAAATTTGTGCCCTTTTCGAAACAATGGCCGATAGTATTGCGATACTATGGCGTGCTTGTGCTGCCTATTGCTTTGGCTATCGGGGCGATTGTCGCACGAGTTATACGTATGATTTGGCAGGTCGTCTCAACAAAGAAAATAGAGGCAAAAACATACGACCGCTTTGTGCTGCTGTTTGCCCTCTGGTGGATACTGGATATGGCCTTTGTCTGGATAAGTCCGCATTCTTATGAGCAGTATTACCTGCCTCTGAATGCCTCGGCTGCAATGTTAGGCGGATATTTGATAGCGATCTACAGCGACAAAATCGAATTTGCGGTCAATAAAACCGTGTGGATTATATTAGGTATTTTTGGTCTGTTTTTAATAATTGCTTTGTCATGGCAAATATTCTTTGGCTTGGAAAAAAGTCCGTATAGTGGGCAAAGCTATGGCGAAAAATCAAGAGGCTACCTGCAAAAATACAGGGAAATCTCCCGAAATCCGGATTATCCCTGGCAGATGGTTGGTGAATATATCCGTACAAACTCGCAGCCGTCGGATAAGATTTACGTTTGGGGCTGGGTGCCGGGCATATATGTTAAAGCCCAGCGGTTATCTTCCGCGTCCCGTGCTTTTACCAGCACAATGCACATAAAAACGCCGGATGCGTTGGCGGAAATGGTAGCCGGGCTGTTGGCTGAATTCGAGAAGGAGCCACCGAGATTTATTGTCGATACTCATAACAGACATTTTCCTTATGACGGCAGACCTCCCTTGGAACTCTTTCCGCTTCTGCAGCAGCAGATCCTCAAAAGAGCAATTACAAAAGCCGCTAATCCGGATGAGGCCTACGCCGAGTGGCTTACAAAAAACGTTGACTCTGATGAGGCTGGGCGTTTCAGAGCGATGAAGCCGTTTAGAGAATATGTTATGAAAAACTACAAAATTATTCAGTCATTCAGCCAGTTCGTTATATTTGAGCTGAAAAGTTCCCCAGTAAAAGACCCCGCCTAAAAGGCGGGCTAAATGTTTAGCCCCCCAATTTATTGGGGGGTTTCCAAACTCGCGTTTTACGTGAGGTCTTAGGCAATAGTTGTGTCGAAATTAAACCTGCTTATGCTCAACTTTGAATTTCCGCCCATCGGCGGCGGAGCAGCTCATGCACATTTCTGTCTGCTGAAACAATATGCCGGCCGTGACGACCTGAAGGTCGATGTATTAACCTCGGCGGCGCCCTTAGGGGGCAAGCAGCCGGTTACTTTTGTCGAAGAATTCTCCGACAATATTAATATTTATAAAATCGGCCTTCACAAAAAGGACCTTCACTTCTGGCGCAAGACCGAAGTCATTGAGTGGCTGTTCAAGGCTAAATTTTATTACCGCAAGTTGCTGCAGGAAAAAAATTATGATTTGGTTCATTCGTTTTTTGGGTTCCCCACGGCTTACCTGTGCTATCGAAGTGCAAAGAAACTTCCCTATATAATCTCGCTTCGCGGCTCGGATGTGCCGGGACGGCACGCAAGGTTAAAGCTGGATTATAAAATTCTTGCCCCCCTGCTATTTAAGCCGATCTGGAGAAATGCCGCTTTTTTGGTGGCCTGTAGTGAAGGATTAAAAGAGCGTGCTCTGCGTTTTCTACCGTCGGCCTCGATCGACGTTATCCCAAACGGTGTTGACCTCGACAACTTTAGCCCTGCCACCTGTGGGCAGGGCTTAGCCCCCGGCACAGGTCCGGGGGCTAATCTCCTGACCGTTGGAAGATTATCCGTCACCAAGCGCGTGGAAATGCTGATAGACACAGTCAATATATTGAATAAGGATGGGTATAATGTTCATTTCACTATAGTTGGCGGCGGAAAATTTGAGCAGCAGCTCAGACATATTGTGGCAGATGCAAAACTCAGTGACATTATTGAGATAACCGGCAGAATTGATGCTGAAAAGATGCCGGATGTCTATCGTCAAAATGATATTTTCATTAGCGCCACAATGCAGGAGGGAATGAGCAATGCCATGCTGGAAGCGATGGCATCGGGCCTACCTATTGTCACCACTCGTTGCGAAGGTGTCGAAGAGCTGATAAAAGATAACGGCTTTATAGTCGAGACAGCGCAGGCAAAACAAATCGCAGACGCAATTAAGCAGTTAGTCGATGACCGGCAAACCCACAAAAAGATGTCCACTGCGGCCAGACAGCAAGCGGAAAAATTTAGCTGGAGCTCCGTAGCCGAAAGATATTTGAAAATCTATGAAAGTCTAAAATGAGAATAAGGGTGCTACATGTAATAGACCATTTAGGCTACGGTGGTGCACCCATCGTCGTCAAAAATATTGCCGAGAAGACGGACAGACGGCTCTTCGAGACTTTTGTTTGCGCTTTGAGGACAAATCCTAACGCCCTGCCGATCAAAGCCGAACTTATCAGCTTGACATACCATAGATATAATCCTTTTGCTGCATTTGCTATAGCAAGGCTATGTAAGAAATACAAAATAGATATAATACACGCTCACCTGCAAAAATCGATAATCAGCAGCTTGTTGGCGAGCTTTTTTTGCAGTAGTAAAATAATCCTCCACGAGCACGGCCCAATTCTTCGTGGCCGAAGCGGATTTGTCTATCGCTTACTCATAAAAACTCTTGGTTCAAGAGCAGCGATAGTAATTGCCAATTCGCAGGCAACGAAAGCGGCTTTGCTGCGGACTGTGGATTTTGCTGAGATCTCAGTACCCGTAGTCAGTAATTTTATTGATTTCGGTCGGCTTGACCCCGCTCTTTACGATCGAAACGAGGCCAGGGATGCTCTTGGAATTGACGAAAGTAAAATAGTCATAGGATTTATGGGAAGGTTCCACCGTTGCAAGGGAGCAGATTTGCTTGTTCAGGCCGCCGCGATTTTATCTGAAAAGGACCGGCGATTCTGCTTTGTTATTGTAGGTGACGGAGCAGAAAGAAATCGGCTTGAAGAACTGGTTCTTCGCTTAGACCTGAAAGAAAAGGTAATCTTTACCGGGATATGTAAAAATTCAGCGGAAGCTATAAAGGCGTTTGATATCGCTGTTATTCCCAGCAGACGGGAGGCGTTTGGTATTTCAGCTATCGAGTTTATGCGAATGAAAATACCTGTCGTTGCCTCACCGGTTGGAGGTTTGGTTGAATTGATTCGGCATGAGCAAACCGGAATTTTGTTGGACAGCTTAACCGCAGAGAATATTGCTGATGCCGTTAGCAGGCTTGTGCGGGACAGCCCTTTGCGGGAAAGACTGACCAAGAACGCTGAGCAATTCTGCCGCAAGTTCGACGGAAAAATGCAGTTGCAGCAAATAGAAAACATTTACAAAAACCTTGTTGCTAGGTCAGCTTGTTTAGAGAACAGTTAGTGTCGGACAATATATATGAGGCGTATCTCAATATTAGGTTCATTCAGTGGGAGAAATAAGGGCGACCTTGCCATCCTGCGCTCGGAGCTTATTCAACTTAAAACAAGAGCCGAAGAAGAGCCCCTAAGGGGCAAGCCCCCAGGGGGCAGGCTAACTGTGTACATTTTCACCAAAGATGTCCCCCAAATGAAGGAGTACCTGGGCGATCTTGTCACAGATCAAAAAGATAAAAAAAAGTCTTTCGACCAGGCTAAAGACGGGATGAATATAAAGATACTGAGAGGTTTTACTTCTTACATCGGGCCTAAGACACTGCCGATACTTGCGAAAAGTGATAAAATCATTATTGGAGGAGGTGGCATATTTTTCGATACCAGACTTTTTGATATTTCGTTCAATCATCTGCTGAATCTTTTTATCATTACGTTGTGGCTTAAGCTGTTGGGCAAGCAAGCGTTGATATTTGCCGTGGGATGTTCGCATCTGAATTCAAGAATGGCGCGCTGGATGACGAAAATCGTTCTCAATAATGCCAAAGTAGTCAGTGCTCGCGATGAATTAAGCAAAAAAATCTTCTCCGAATGCACCGATAAAGAAATTGTCTTAGGCGCAGGTCCTGCGTTTTTGTTAGAACCGAAGAAAACTGTAAGAGCGGAAAAAATCTTGCAATCCTGGCCGGCCGGCAAGAAAATATTGCTTGGCCTAAGTGAGCTTATGTTTATCAAAAAAAACGTTGCAGACCCTCAAAATACATTGAGGCAATTCTTAAACTACGTTAGCAAATTCGCTGAGCAGAACGGCTACACCATACTGACATATACAAACTATACCAATCAGAATTTCGCCTCAAAGATAGCAAAGCTCTGCGGAAAACCGGCGCAGACAATGTTGAAAGGTGAGAATCATCTTCTGCCGGAAGAATTGATATATTTATTTTCAAAATTTGATTTTGTGATAGCAGCGCAGATGCACGTAGCGATATTTACTTATATCGCCAGCGTTGCTCTGATGAATCTTATATATGATGACAAGGTGGAAGAGTTTAATAAGCTGATTGGCAACCGAAACTATTTGTACCTGGCTGAAATGGACGATGACCCGAAGGTGGCAAAGATTCTTTCTATTACAACAGCCGGCAAAGCTATACCAAAGAGGGCATCGGTACATACGAGCAGCGAGAAGCTTATGGAGTTATTAAACGAGTTTGTTTGGAGTTAAAGCACAGTCCACCATGGGCGGAGCAGATCGCACAAAACAGATATTAAAATCCCTGCTGAGGTTATCAGTAACAGCGGTTTTGCTCTGGCTGGTATTAAGTCGAATTGATTTACAACAGGTGGGCCGATCAATAAAAGCCGCCAAGTGGCAGTTTCTAATAATTGTTTGGCTGTTAGCAATATTAGCTTTTTGGCTCCGCTCTGTAAAAATGGGTTTTATTCTAAAAAAGCAGAATTGTGAGGTTGACAGTATAAAGATATTCGGTGCCAGTGCGGTTACGATGCTTTACAGTCTGATTATGCCGGGCCTTCTGAGTACCGGCGTTAAGTGGTATATTCTTAAGCGGCACACGGGCAAAGGAAGTAACGTCTTTAGCAGTATGGTTTACAACCAGTTTATTATTTTTATTTTGGTCAGTACAACTGCTCTGATTGCTCTGATCGCAACGAATCCAGCCAGCACCTGGCAGCTACCTGCAATTTGCTCCGTAATGCTGGCTTTATTGACATTTATCTATTTATCCCTATTGAACCGTACATTCGGGCCGAAACTGACCAGCCGACTTTCGCATATCCTAAATTATTTGTCGAGGTCGCTCAGTGACATTGGAAGGAGAATCCTGGAACAACTTTCGGTATTCCAGACATCTCCGTTGTCGTTCCATCTTAAAATTCTTGCACTGGAGTTTTTCTGCACAACAGTTGTCAGCACTACAATTTATATCTTTGCTGCAGAAGCAGCCGGAATAAATGTTCCTATCATGGTGCTGGTATGGCAGAGCGCTGTGGTTTTTATGCTGGGACGCTTGCCCATATCTATCGCCAACCTTGGCGTCAGAGAAGCTACACTCATCGGCACATTAGCCCTATACAAAGTGGATGCGTCTTCTGCTTTTTTGATGTCGATGATAATCTTTTCAAACGCAATCTTGATGGCCGTCATAGGAGCAGTTTTTCAGCTATACTGGGTGTTCCATAAGCCGGAGGAAATAACAAGAGCTAATATCAATCATAAAATGATGTGATTGATGTAGAATTGTTTTGAATTCGCAAGAGCTTACCTTAT
Source organism: uncultured Pirellulales bacterium (assembly GCA_964631175.1). Classification (GTDB taxonomy): domain Bacteria; phylum Planctomycetota; class Phycisphaerae; order Sedimentisphaerales; family Anaerobacaceae; genus CAZVWH01. The sequence goes on from CAZVWH010000017.1 coordinate 28,759, forward strand.
ACGGAATCTACCGCATAATTGCTTAACTTTATTTGCTATCTCAACCCGGAAAGACTCATCTATTTTATATTCGCTATCGCTTATTATCTCAATCTTTTTAAGGATGGCCTCCATTAACTCCGACATAATCTGCATTTCTCTTGTCCCCATCCCGTTTTTTGTTACAATCGGCGTACCTATTCTAAGGCCGCTACCAATTGCAGAGGTTTTCTTATCATAAGGAAGGTTTATCTTATCGACAACTATGCCGCATTGCTCAAGGCACTTTTGGGCTGTGACACCCGTTAAACCGTCCCTGAAATCAGCAATGTTTACAATAATCATGTGGTTGTCCGTCCCGCCAGTTACCACATTGAATCCTAAATTCAGCAAGTGAGCTGCAAGACTTTTTGCATTTTCTATAATTTTGAATTGCCTTACTTTATACTCATCCGAAAGGGTCTCTTTGAAAAAAACTGCTTTAGCCGCTATATTATTCAAATAAACCGTTCCCTGCACGCCGGGGAAGGTTGCTTTTTGAATATGTTCCCACAATTTCGTCTCTCGTCCCTCGTCCCTCGTACCTCGTCTATCATAATCTTTGCCCATTACTATCAGGCCGCCTCGTGGCCCTCCCGGCTTATATGTGCTTGACGTTGTAAAATGCGCATAATCTACCGGCGAAGAATGAGCACCTGCTATTATTAAACCTGATATGTGTGAGACGTCCGCCAGAAGATAGGCTCCTACCTCGTCTGCAATCTCTCTGAACCTCTTAAAATCTATCTTCCTGGAATAAACACTGGCACCGCATATCATCAGTTTCGGCTTAAATTCAATCGCTTGCTCCCTTATAGCATTATAATCCAGAAGGAAAGTGTCGCTATCAACGTAGTAATTTTCTACATTAAAAAATTTTCCGGCAAAAGAAACATTTGCACCGTGTGAAAAATGTCCTCCATGGTCGGGGGCGAGACTAAGTATTTTATCTGCACTTTCCAGCAAAGCGGTAAGAACAATTTGATTGGCTGCGGTGCCGGAATGCGGCTGAACATTTGCATACTTCGCACCAAAGGCCCCTTTGGCTCTGGCTACGGCCAGTTTCTCCACCTCGTCAACAACCTGACAGCCTCCGTGCAGTCTGGCCCCTGGAAAACCTTCGGCTGTTTTATTTTGAACAATTGAGCCAAGAGCTGCTAAGACGGCCATCGAGCATTGATTCTCTGCAGCGATAAGCTGTAGCGTATCTTGACGCCTTTCGTACTCATTCGCTATCAGCCGGTTAACTTCGGGGTCTTCTTCTACGAGGGCACCAAATATGCCTTTGTGATATTCCTCGCTGCTTAACAGCCTTTGGTATTCTCCCTTAACCAACTCGTAAATCCTCTTATCCGCATTCCTGAGTTTTTCATTTTTGTGCTTGTTTAATAGCATTTGTAACCTCTCCAATCCTTTCTCCGGCTATAAGAACGTGATATTTTTCACCCATAACTTAACCACTCAGCTAAAAAAGCTCCTGACAACGTCGTTAAATGTTACATAAACAAGAAAGGTTCCTATAAGTGCCCATCCGGTATAAGCTATGATTCCCTGGGTCCGCTCACTTAACGCTGAACCTTTGATTCTTTCTAACAACAAAAGAGCAATCAAACCTCCATCGAGAGGCGGCAGCGGCAGCAGATTAAACACAGCGATAGCCGCGCTTATCAATCCAAGAAGGTAAATGTAGTCAACCAATGGCTGCTCTGCAACAAGGCGATAACTAAACGCCATAATACCAACAGGGCCCATAAGATGTTTGGGACTGACAACTCCTCCAACCAGGCGTTTTAGTGTCAGGTACGTCTGAGCTACGAACATAACAGTCCTTCTGTAGCCCATCGTAATGGCGTGTATCGGCCCGCTTGCCCGATAGGTTATTTCAAAAGCCTTGAAGGGAACGAATTCAGCTAATGTAGATTTTACGTTGATAGATTCTTTGCTACTAACTGCATCTAAAAAGACGCTGCCTGTTGTCTTGCCGTCAACATAATCAATCTTAATGCGCTGGCCAGCGTGGCGACGGATTTGTCTTATAACATCGTAGAAACTCGATACCGCTACTCCATTTACAGCCGTTATTTCCGCTCCGCGGGGAATATCCAGTTGAGCAGATCCTCCTTCCACTTCAACAGTTTTTGCAATAATCGGATGTTTAAAATCATACATTTTAAAAGTGGAAAATGAAATTCCTATTCTTGCTTCATTAATATCTGGGTCTCGCTTTGGTGTGACACTAATCGTAAGCTTCGTTTCAATACCATTAGCGTCGGTTCGCAACACCTTTATAGGCAACTCCTTATTCTCAAAATTCTTTACAACTTCACGAAACTCCTCAAATATCGGGCATACAACTTCACCGATACCCAAAATAATATCACCACTTTGCAAAAACGGTTTCGCCTCCACCTCCTCCATAATGCCCATCTTCTCTAATAGCTGCCGTACTTTAGCTGAAATTTTCATCCAAGTTGATTTTTCAACACTCAAATTTTCCATCCGAAACCGCGGCACCATAGAATATATGTACCCGGTACTATCCGATATTATCAACTCCAGTCCAATTTTGCTTTCAACCAACTGCAATTGGCCAGCCTGATTAGTCCGCTCAACCAACAAAGTCACTTCCGGAGCAAGAGAATTCTCGACAATTTCCTCCAATTCCCAATGGCTTTGCACATCCCTTCCGTCAACAGCTCTGATACGGTCGCCGGGAAGCAAGCCTGTTTTTTCATGTAAAGCATTAGCGTCAGAAACATCCGCTATGGTTAAAGTCATTGGTGGAACTATACCAAAAACCTTCATCGGCCCTCCGGGCATTCGTTTTGACACAAGTGCAACGCCTTCTTCAGAGCCATCTTGGTGCCTTACCTCTAATTGCACTTCTTCACCTTCATCCGACAAAGCAGCTGCTATTAAAATATTGCTGAAGTCAAGGTCCTTACTTTTGCCTTCTATTTCAATTACCTCATCACCCGGCCTCAGACCCGCCTGCGCCGCAGGCGAATCCGGCACTACATTGCCAACCACCGCAGGTGGCAGCTTTATCCCGATAAGAAAAACTATCATAAAAATTATAACGGCACTTATAACATTAAAGGTAACTCCTGCTGCTATAACTGGGATTCGTGTGCTGACCGGCTTATTAGAAAAAGAACGTGGATCATTATTGGATTTGATAGGCCCCGTATCATCCTGGCCCAGCATTTTTACATAACCGCCGAACGGAATAAGGCCGATGCGATATTCAGTCTCTCCGGCTTTTCCTCTACTGCCCAGCTTGATGTCTAACCCGCCGGAGGCAGGCTCATCCGACTCATCATTTTCTCCGGAAAATAATTTCGGTAGTAATCGAATCCGAAAGCCATCCTCTGTTTTGCAAACGCCCAGTAAGGTCGGTGGCATGAAAATGGAAAAAGCTTCAACCTTTATACCCGACAGCTTGGCGATAATGAAGTGACCAAATTCATGTACGATAACGACTGCTCCGAATCCAAACAGCACCAGCAGTACATTGCCAAAAACGCTAATGTGCCGAACAATCAGATATATAGCTGCGGCAAAGGCCGCAATCCAAAAAAGTCCTCGCAGGTTTTTATTCAATAAACGCTTCGACTTAGACATCAAACAGCTCCGTATTAGATTAAAATTCTAAATCCTAAATCCTAAACAATATTGAAATTCAAACTTGTGGTGAGCTTGCCGAATCCATGCTCAAATTTTCAAAACTCATTGTTTTGGTTATTTGGATTTTTGTCATTTGAATCCGTTCGACAAGCTCAGGACAAGTTTGTTTTGGATTTAGAATTCAGTGCTTGGTGCTTTTCATTGTTTTAGATTTCGGATTTTGATATTTTCTTTATGCCCTTATGCTCTTGTGCACTTGCGCCTCGACCTCTTTTCTGGCCCAGTCATCCGTCTGGAGCAGCTCTTCAAGGGATACATCTTTTTTAACTTCATGTTTATTCAGGCAGTACTCTATCAATTCCACAATATTAACAAATTTAATTTTACCTGCCAGAAACTCTTGTACCGCAGCCTCGTTCGCAGCGTTAAAAACAACAGCAGCGGTGCCGCCTATACGCGCGACCTCGAAACCTAATGACAGTGCACGAAACTTATTCAAATCAGGTCTTTCAAATGTAAGCTTACCTATCTCTTCCAGCCGTAGATGCTTTCCGATGCCGGCAACGCGAGCAGGATACGTCAAAGCATACTGGATAGGCAGACACATATCAGGCTCGCTTAGCTGTGCTATAATCGAGCCATCTACAAATTCTACTAATGAATGAACTATCGATTCAGGTTGCACTATCACCTCGATTTTTTCCACCGGCATAGCAAAAAGCCAGTGGGCCTCAATAACTTCCAATGCCTTGTTCATCATAGTTGCAGAGTCGATAGTGATCTTCGGCCCCATATCCCAGACCGGGTGCGAAAGTGCCTGCTCCAGTGTGACGTTCTGCAAATCGTCATAAGTTAGTTTTCTAAACGGCCCGCCGGAAGTTGTTAGAATAATTTTATTGACTTCTTCGTGCCGGCCCGACTGTAAGGCCTGACAGATAGCTGAGTGCTCGCTGTCTATGGGCAGGATAGTGCTGTTATTTTCTTTTGCGGTTTTGGTAAGCAGCTCGCCAGCAATAACGAGCGGTTCTTTGTTTGCGATGGCAAGTCTCTTACCATGCGTGGCGGCTGCAAGAACCGAGGGCAATCCCGCAGCCCCAACAACTGCGCTGAGGACGATATCGACCTCTTCAAGCTCTGCGAGCTCTATCAAACTGTCCGGCCCGCTTAAAATCTTAACGTCTAAATCATCAGCCATCTCTGCAAGCTGCGATGCGTAATCAGCATCAGTGACAGCAATATACTTCGGCTTATATCGCTTGGCCTGTTCAGCCAAAAGCTCGACACTACTGTGAGCGCTCAATGCGATAATTTGGTACTGCGGCCCAAGTGCATCGATTACCCTCAGAGCATTTTTGCCAATCGATCCCGTCGAACCTAAGATGGCTATTTTTTGGGTCATTGATGCTTACATCCTCTTTGTCGCCAGAAGAATAATCTACCCCCCTTCTTGCTTTCGCCTGCCTCCGCGTCTCTCGACGCGAGTCGAGGCGGCAGGCAAGAAAGTAGGGGGGCGGACCGTCAAATATCGATAATATGACAAGCACGGCAAATTGTCAAGGCACATGACCCAATTATGTGTTTTGCCAGATATGACACCCGCGAAGCGGAGGCCCATACACGGCCATCTCGAATCTGCACCTGGGGCTGTCACGCATTTGGTTATCAGGTTAACAGGCCGTGGCGATCAGATTATCAGGGCATCAGAAGAACGATCTGCCAACCGTCTTTTTTCCTACTATCCTGACCTCCTGGTACACTTCACCATGATTTAGTTCCCGCAAAGCAGAGCCTCTGATAGCCTGATTTCCTTTCGTAAGTGGTTATCGGATTATCAGGAGTAGGTATTTATCCACTTTTTAGTGGGCCATAACTCATCGCCGACCGAAAACAGACACCATCACGTTCAGCCTGTTGCCGGCAAAAAGTTTCGAAATTTGATTAAAAAAACGAATTTATTTGGCCTTGGACCCACAAAAAATATTTTCTTATGTGATTTTACCCTCCTTATATGACGATAATTATGAACAAGTAACAGTCCAAGACCATTCGATTATGGGGGTCCTTGAACTGGGGGGTAAGGAATATTGCCAAAGACTTTTCTGCGGATTCGATGCTGGAACAAAACAGCTATGACGAACCATGAAAAATCTGGCAAAACACGAGATTCGAATCTATTCGATGGCAATTCCATTGAGACTTAAGAGGAGATTAAATAATGAATGAGCGGATTTCCGTATTGGTGGTAGAGGACGAAGAGCATATCCGCAGAGTTTTAGAATACAATTTAAGGCTGGATGGTTTCCAAGTGCACTCAGCCAAAGATGGACCAAGGGCAACCGAGCTTGCCAAAGAATTACAGCCTGACTTGATTCTGTTGGATTGGATGATGCCGGATATGGATGGATTGGAAGTTCTATCCAGACTTAAGCAGGACAAAACAACGGAAAATATACCGGTCTTTATGCTGTCAGCAAAGGGAATGATGGCTGATGTAGGACGAGCCTTGTGTGAAGGTGCCGACGACTACATAACCAAGCCATTTGACCCAATGCAGTTGGGTAAGACCATCAGAAAAAAACTTCAGAAGTATGCAAAAAGCGAAAGCAGCTAAAGCCGCGTTCTTATCGATTTCACCTTGAAAAGGAGGTTTACAACATGGGGGGTATTGAAAACAATAAGGAACTTCAAGATTTTATCCACATTGTAGCTAACGATCTAAAAGCGCCAATCCGAGGAATTGCAACTTTGGCTGACTGGCTGTTGATGGACTACGGTGACAAGCTCGATGAACAAGGAAAAAACTATATTCAGTTGCTCGGCAACAGAGCAAAACGAATCAGCAATCTTATAGAAAGTATTCTGCGTTATTCCCAAATCGGACGTGTCACGACAAACATAGAAAAAATAAATCTAAACACACTTATAGAAAAGATAATTTATCGAGTTGCTCCGCCGGACAATATTGAAATTACCATTGAAAACGAATTGCCCATCCTTACATGTAGCCGAAATGGTCTAATGCAGATATTTCAAAACCTGCTTAGCAACGCAATTACATTCATGGACAAACCACAAGGACAAGTAAAAATCGGCTGCAGCGAGGAAGGCAAATTTTGGAAATTAAGTGTCACAGATAATGGGCCAGGCATTGCAGAAGAAAACTTTGAAAAGATATTCCAAATTTTCCACACATTGTCACCCCCAGAAGAAATGGAAACCAAGGGCGTTGGTCTCACGTTAGTAAAAAAAATCGTTGAATTGTATGGTGGAAGGATTTGGATTGAATCAAAACTGGGCCAGGGAAGCACATTCTTCTTTACAATACCAAAACCACAAAGGGAGGTTGAAAATGTGGAACTTCAGGCCGATACTATTAGTTGAAGATGATGCTATAGATGCCTTGACGGTCAAGAGAGCACTTAAGCATCTTAATTTCCACAATCACTTAATCCATTTGAAAGATAGTAGAGAAGCTTTGGAATATTTAAAAGCCGAAGCTAATACAAAGCCTTCCATAATCATTCTGGATTTAAACACACCCAAAATGAACGGCTTTGAACTGCTGGAAATTATCAAATTTGATGAAAGGCTAAAAGAGATTCCTGTCGTCATGCTTACCATGTCCGAAGCATCTCAAGACATCGATAAAAGCTTTAAACAGAACGTTGCCGGCTATTTTGTTAAACCTATTGATTTCGATCATTTTATCAAAGCATTCGACGCTATATACAAATACTGGGCTTTAAGCGAGTTACCAAGTGACCGATAAGATTAAGGAAAATACAAAATACAGAGTTTTGTTAATAGAAGATGATAAGCTCGACCAGATGATTTTTGAGCGGCTGGTTATAGAGCAAGGGCTTGCATACGATTACAAAATAGCCGGCTCTTTTGCCCAGGCCAAGGACATCTTGAGCTACAGCAAATTTGATATCATTATCGTTGACTACTTTCTTGGTGACGGGACAGCTTTCGATATTTTGGATTTGATCACGGATACGCCTATAGTTTTTGCTACCGGTGCAGGGGATGAAGAAATTGCCATCAAGGCAATGAAAGCCGGTGCCTACGACTACATTATCAAGGACATGAAACGCAATTATCTGAAGATTCTGCCGCAGGTAATAGAAAAGGCCATTGCGGACAAAAAACTCAAAAATGCACTGAAAGATTATCACCACAATCTCGAAGCATTGGTAAAGCAGCGCACGGAGCAGCTTGCAGAAGAAAAGGAGCTTCTGGCGATAACTCTTTCCAGCATGACAGATGGGGTCATTGCAGTAGATGCCGAGAAACGAATTATTCTGTTTAACAAAGGAGCTGAAAATCTGACCGGATGGAGCTTCGATGAGGTCCAGGCAAGAGCGATTGATGAAGTTCTCCATATCGTTGATGAAAAGACGAAAAAGACCTTAGAAAGCCCCATTGACAAAGTGCTCATTTCAGGAGAAAGCGAAAATGGAACCGACCGAGACGTCCTTATCGCAAAAGATGGCAGTAACTGTTCCATCTCCACTACTGCTGTGCCTCTGCGCAAAGATGGCGGAACCCTTATTGGCGTGGTTATGGTGCTGCGCGATGTGTCCCATGAGCGCGAAATCGACCGCATGAAAACAGAGTTTGTTTCATCCGTATCGCACGAATTGCGTACGCCGTTGACTTCCATAAAGGCATATACCGCCACGATTCTGCGCGACCCCAATATGCCTGAACAAATCAGGCGTGAGTTTTTAACTATTATTGATGAAGAATCCGACCTCTTGAAAAATCTGATCGAAGGGCTGCTGGAAATATCACGTATTGAATCCGAAACCGTCAAATTCGCACGAGAACCGGTGGACATTGCCGCTGTCATCGACCAGGTCTTATCAGGATTGCAGCACTTAGCTGACAAAAAGAATATCCAATTAAAAACAGACATTGGCGATAAGCTTGGCCAGCTTCAGGGAGATGAAGGTAAGATCCAATCAATGGTTATGAATCTGGCCAACAATGCCATTAAGTTTACGCCTGAGAAGGGCAGGGTTTCTGTTTCAGCTCATCGCCAGCGTCAGGAGCTGGTTATACGGGTTAGCGATACGGGTGTCGGGATACCAAAGGAAGAGCTTGCTAAAATATTTGACCGGTTTTATCGCGCGCACCAATCGGGCAAGGTCACCCCCGGAACAGGATTGGGCCTTGCTATCGTTAAAGAAATCGTGAATATGCACGCTGGAAGGATTGAAGTTGAAAGCCAGCCTGGCCAAGGTACTACCTTTACGGTCTTTTTGCCGTTAAACACTAAGTCTGCGATATATCTTTGATAGAGTGGTTTTGACTTTTGCACATTTCGGTTTGGGTCGCATAAGAACCTCTCTTTAGCATACTTCTTGGAGGTTTCAAGCCTTTATATACAAAAAAGTTAAATTATATCAATTGCACTAAATTACTGCGCTTCGTGCGTTTGGCACAGATGGAGGGCAGACTCAACTGCAGCGCCCCGCCTGAGCCTGTCGAAGGCTTGGGGGATGTCTTGCCGGCCTTTATGCAAAGCGCAACATTTAATTACAATTGCTATAATACAATC